>CAYNOA010000034.1:0-12793 GCA_964398695.1 uncultured Enterococcus sp.
TTGGTCCGGTGAAAAGCAAACCAAACATTTCTAAACGAACGCCAATCATTCCTCTTGGGTCTTTAATTCCTTCAAAGCCATCAACGGTAAATTCTTGTGGTTGGATGGCGATAATTTGTCTTTCAGGTGGAACTGAACGAACAAGTGCAGCAGATGCGACATTGCGAACATCTTCATCTGTAATTTCTTTTGAATCACCGCTAACAGCGATCATTCCTTGGCAATTTTCAACTTCTAATAAATTAGCCGGCACACCCACGCTTACTTGACGAATTTTAATGCCTGCTTTTTCTTCTGCTTGTCCAACTGCTCTTTGAATGGCTTGAACCGTTTTATCGATATCAACAACAATCCCACGGTTAATCCCTTCAGATTTTGCATTTCCAACACCAATAATATTCATTTGTCGATCAACATATTCAGCTACGATTACTTTAACCGATGTTGTGCCTATGTCTAAGCCAACATACATTCCTGTATTTGCCATGGATGGGAATCCTCCTACTTCTTTTCCTTATCTATCGAACAATTTTTGTTCATGTTATGCACATTTTACGTTATTTGTTCACTGCCTTTAATTTTACCATATTTATACGCTTTTTAGAAAGAAGTAAATAAAATTTATTAAATAATTTTATTCAAGCGACTCACTCGTTGTGCTTGTCGTTTCTTTTTCACTTGCGTAAGGATAGGAGTAAATACCAACTTCCATATCAACGATGCCCTTTTCAGTCATTTCTTTCGCGATTTGTGGATAGTATTTCAATTTACTCGCTAAACTGGAAATATTAATTAACACCTGGTTGCCATCATTCATCAAGACGGTTAGCCGTTCTTGATTTTTACTTGATGGGGAAAGTTGAATTTGCGAGATGCCTTCTTGAATTTCTGTCGGAAGTTCATTATAAGCGCTCAGTGTTTGAAGAATCATTTTTTTATCAGAAAAAGCTTCTAAAATCAGAAAATTATTTTCATAATTTGGACTCGGTTCATCAATAATGCGCCCATTTTCTAAAATCGGTAAATATTGACTCCCTTGATCCAATAAGGCAACCTTTTGGTATTCCGTAATTTGAATCTCAAATTGGTTCCAATTCGTTAAACGGACTTGCGCTTTTTTAATCCAAGGGTTACTTTTTTGGACATCCTTTCCTGCCGCTTGCCGTTTGAAAAATTGCGGCCACAGTTTTTCATTTATCTGTAGCTTGGAAGCATCCAAAACTTCTTGGGTGAGCACCTGACTATTACCTGTAACCATCACTTTTGATACCCGATTCAAAGGCGAAAGGACATAAAAAGCGCCAGTTAATGGTAATAGAAATAATAAGGTCAGGCAAAGTAAACGCTGCTTTAATTTTTTATCACGGTAGGCCTTTAAATTTGGTAAATAATCGGCAAATGAGTGAAAAAAAGAGGGCGTCGTTGCTTCTTGTTCTGCAGTTGCTTTAGTCAGTTCTTCTTCACTTGTAACTAAAGTTTCTTCAATGATTTCATCTTTTTTTTCATCTTTTCCGTCTTTTTCGTCTTCTTTTTTTTCTACTTTTTTAATCCCTTTTGCCGCTAAATAAAGTTGATGTTCCTTTTGCCAAGGAGTCAATTGGGTTTCTTCACTTGCCAAAGGTTGCTTATTTTTGTTTTCAGGAGTATCCACCGTGCCCGCCTCCATATTTTATTTACTTGTCAATTCTAACACCAATTGGTACAAACGATGGGAAGCATCAATAATTCCTTGTCCTTTTGCCGCTTGCGCCATTTTATCATGCAGGTCTTTGTTTTGCATAATTTCATCTACTGTAGCAATTAAATTTTTTTCTGTCAATTCCTGGTCTTTAATCATCCGCACCGCACCGGCTTTTTCTAACGCTGCCGCATTTTTTGTTTGATGATCATTCGTGACATACGGACTTGGAATTAAAATTGCGGGAATACCTAAACTCGTAATTTCAGCGATCGAAGTTGCCCCCGCTCGACAGATGACTAAATCACAATTAACCATCACTTCAGCCATATTATGAATATAAGGTTGAATCGAGATGTTTTTAAAGGCATCTTTGGTCATACCAATCTTTTCATCAATTTCTTCATAATAACGTTTTCCGGAAGCATATAAAATTTGATAGTCTTTTTTAGCAAATTCCGCCAAAGCGCCTAAGACGGCTTGATTAATTTTAAGTGATCCTTGGCTCCCACCAAAAATCAGAACGGTTGGCTTATTTGGGTTTAAATCATAACTTTTTAAAGCATCTGATTTTTCCATTCCGCTAATTTCTTGTCCACGTGGGTTCCCAACAAGCACCGTTTTTTCTTTTGGAAAATATTCGCGCGCACTTGGCAAGGAAATTCCAATGCGACTAACAAAGCGACTTAAAAATTTATTCGTCAGTCCTGGAACACTATTTTGCTCGTGAACAATCGTTGGAATCTTTAAACGAGCCGCCGCATACATGACTGCCCCTGACACATAGCCGCCAGTTCCAATCACAACATCTGGTTGAAAGTCATGTAAAATCTTTTTGGCTTGATGCACACTTTTTAAAAATAACCAAATTGTTTTAAAGTTATCTGGACTTAAACTTCTTTTAAATCCTTGGTTTTCTAATGCAATAAATGGAAGCCCTGTTTGCGGAATAATGGTGTTCTCCATTCCCCGTGTCGCACCAATATATAAAAACTGGGCCGTTGGGTCTACTTGTTGAACGTATTTAATAAAGGCGGTTCCAGGATAAATATGCCCCCCAGTGCCTCCGCCGGTAACAACGATTTTCAATATGGTTTTCTCTCCTTTTTTAATTTAAAGCCTGAACCGCTTCAATAAATACTTGCCCTCGCACCTCAAAGTTCGGGTATTGGTCCCAACTAGCATTGGCTGGTGAAAGCAACACGTTTTCACCAGGTTCTGCGATTTTTTGTGCCTCTTTTACGGCCGTTACGACATCTTGCGTAAAGATAATTAAAGGAACTTGCGCTTTTTCAGCCGCTTGCGCTAACTTTTCTTTCGTTTCACCAAATAAAATGACGGCTTTTAATTGGCGCAAATCAGAAACGAGTTCATCAAAGTCGTTGCCTCGATCGAGACCACCGGCTAATAAGACGACTTTCTCTTTTTCAAAACCACTTAAAGCCATTTTCGTTGCTAAAATATTAGTTGCTTTTGAATCGTTAAAATATTTTACGCCCTTGACTTGACCCACGTATTGCGTTCGGTGAGGCACGCCAGAAAAATTCTTTAAGGTTTGAACAATCGCTTCATTCGAAATCCCTCGAAGTTTCGCCACGGCGATTGCGGCCAAGGCATTTTCCACATTATGGTTTCCTGGCACTCCTAAATCTTGTACCATCATTAACTTTTCTGTTTGAAAATAAAGCCAACCATCTAAGAGATACGCACCGCTTAGGACCACTTCTTGCGTTGAGAATGGGATGACTTGCGCTTTGGTGGTCTTCGCTAATTCTTGAATTTCACTTTGATTCCAGTTTAAAACAAGCCAGTCATTGGCCGTCATATTTTTTTGCATTTGCCATTTTGCGGCCACATATTCTTGGCGATCGGTATGATAATCTAAATGTGCATCATACAAATTGGTCAAAACGGCTATTTTAGGATGGAAATCCGCAATCCCCATCAATTGAAAACTCGATAATTCCATCACTAACCAATCATTACTTGTTACTTCTTGAGCAACAGAACTCGCAGGGTAACCAATGTTTCCTGATAAAAACGCACGACCTTTTGTTAACCCTTGATTTAAAATTTGTTCAATCATCGTAGTGGTGGTTGTTTTCCCATTTGTCCCTGTAATCCCAATAATTGGTGCCTCAGAAATTTGGTAGGCAAGTTCAACTTCCGTAATAATTGGTAACCCTTTTTCTCGGGCGGCCGCTACCAGTGGATGTTGATAGGGAATTCCAGGGTTTTTAACTATTAATGAAAAGTTTTTATCTAATAATTCAATTGGGTGACTACCGGTAATCACTTTAATACCTAGGGCTAGTAAATCTTGTGCTTCGTTATTTTCTTCAAACGGTTTGCCGTCATTAACGGTAACAAGTGCGCCCAAATCATTTAATAATTTGGCCGCACTCATTCCGCTTCTAGCAAGTCCTAAAACGAGAACTTTTTTATTTTGATAAGCTGTTATATTTTTCATTTTATTTATCCTCACTTACTTAAAAGTCGTATTACAATCGGTATTGAGTCATTCGCTATGCTATAAATAAAAATAAAGCAATAAGGTGATCAGCGAAAAGAGGACCGAAATTCCCCAAAAGACGCCATCAATTTTCCATTCCGACCAACCACTCATTTCAAAATGATGGTGAATCGGCGACATCTTAAAGATTCTCTTGCCAGTTAATTTAAAGGAAGTCACTTGCATCATAACACTTAATGTTTCAATGATATAAATAAAGCCGATAAGTAGCAACGTCCATTCCTGTTGCAATAAAATTGAAATAGTCGCTAATAGTCCGCCTAAGGCAAGCGAACCCACATCACCCATAAAGATTTTTGCTGGTTTATGATTAAAGCCAAAAAAGCCGATTAACCCGCCCATCACACTTAGACACAAAATCAGCAAATCAATTTGATTTTGATGCCAAGCAATAATCGCGTATGTTCCAAATGAAATTGTTCCCAGACCGGCAACCAAGCCATCAATCCCATCGGTTAAATTGACGGCATTGGAAAATCCAACGAGCCAGACCACTACAAAGATTGGATATAAGAACGATAAAGATAGCGAATAACCAAAAAAGTTAATGGCATGGGGCATCTGACCCGATAAAAGGACAAGATAAAAAACAACGCCACCAATAATTTGACCAATTAATTTTTGTAAGGAATTTAAGCCCATATTTCGTTTTTTGAAAATCTTAATAAAATCATCTAAAAAACCTAACAACCCATATAAAAGTAAAATAAATAAAGAAATGAGTAGATAAGAAGTGAGTTGACCTTGCCATGCACCGACCCAGATACTTGTCAAAATAATTGAAACTAAAAAGACTGTTCCGCCCATTGTTGGGGTTCCAGCTTTGATGTTATGCCATTTCGGCCCTTCATCGCGAATTTCTTGACCGTACTTTTTCATTTGGAAATACCCAATAAAAAGCGGCATGGTTGCTACCGTCATTCCAAAGCTACTTGCAATTGGTAATATCATTTCTGTCCAGTGCATCTATTTCACTCCTAAATCAATTCTCTTTATTTAAAACAAAATGTAATTTTTCACCTGTGATGGCCGCTCCTACATCAATACTTTGCTCCACCGCATAGCCTTCACCAGTAAACGTCGCTTCCATCGATAATAATTTCGCCAATTTTAACAAATCCGCTTTTGACCAGCCAGTAACATCTGGCATTTGCAAAGTCTCTCCATCCGTTAATAAAATGACTTTTTCCCCTAGCAACATGCTAACATTGCTTGCACTCGATTGGGCCAAAACTTTTTCACCATCGCCAATCACAATTGGATCAAGACCAATATTTCGTAGCTCCTCACTTGCAACCGTCGTCGCTAAATTGCGGTAATCGCTCAACGTGACATTACTTGATGGGGTGCCTCCTGCTTGGTCAACCTCGTATAAATCCATCGCACGTTTCAATAAAGGATTCGCAATTCCGGGAATAATTTGGTTATCATAATTTTTAGGCTTTTTCATTGTAATATACAAGGTATATTCTGGATCTTCAGCAGGTAACATTAAGACCGTCGAGTAAATATTATCATACTCTCCAGTTAAATAACGACCCCCTTCAGCAATTTGGGCCGTTCCGGTTTTCGCTGCAATGGCATAATCATCGACTGTATAAAGACCATAGGCAGTTCCGTATTCTTGACTTTCAACGACATCGCGCATATATTGACGCACTTGTTGCGCACTACTTGCAGTAATTGGATGGCCAGTTACTTCGCTCTCAACGGCTTTTTCTTCTCCTGTTGTTGGATTCGCAAATTTCTTAATGAAATTTGGTTTTAACATTTCACCATCATTCGATACCGCTGAAAAAGCTTGCAACATTTGAAATTGAGTCACCGCAACTGCTTGACCAAAAGCACTCATCGCTTTACTAACAATGTTATCTTCAGGTAATTGTCCTTTGGCTTCGCCGTATAACTTCGATTGTGTGCTTTGACCAAAACCAAATTTTTTTAGTGCTGCTTGCCACTCGTTTTCCATTCTTTGTTCTAACTTAACCATCCCAACATTACTTGACCATGAAAGGGCTTGACGCATCGTTAGATACCCTCTTGAGCCGGTACCAATATCCCAATCTCGGATATCGGTGTCGATTAGAGTCATTTTCCCAGATTCAAATTTTTCATTTGGGTCAAAAATCCCTTGATCCATTGCCGTTGAAACTGTTAAAATTTTCATCGTCGACCCTGGCTCGTAGGTTTCTTCCACAAACAAATTTTGCCACAAAAAACCATCCGCGTTGGTGCCATCTTTTGTTTCAGGATCAAAAGTCGGACGTTGACTCATCGCGACAATTTCATTTGTTTTTGCTTTAACTAATGTGGCCGTTAAATATTCTGGTTCCGCCTTTTTATAAGCCTCATCCATTAAAGTTTCTAAATAACTTTGTAACCGACTATCTAAAGTCGTGTAAATATTTTGGCCATTTTCAGCGGGTACCGATTCTGCTACCGTTCCAGGCAAAGGATTTTGGAAATTATCTTTTTGGAAAACAATTTCGCCGTCTTTTCCGCTTAACACTTCATCATAAACAGCTTCTAGTCCCAATCGACCTTGCAAAGATTCCACACCTTCTTCGACTTGGATATCTGCGTAACCGATTAAGTGAGAAGAAAAAATCCCGTTCGGGTACACTCTTGAAGGGTGTTCATTGAAATACAGGCCTTTAATTTGAGCTGCTTCCATCTGTGCTTCAATTTCTTGCTTTTGTTGTAAAGTGATATTTTTGCCATTTGGAATATCAACTTGGTATTTTTTATTGTCTGCTCCAAATTGTAATACTTCTAATGTTTTGTTTTTACTAATTTTACTACCTAAAACGTCGGTTAATATTTTAACAAGAGCATCAAAATCTTTCTCCTGCGCATAAAGTTTTTTTTCACCTGACTTATAAGAATCATCTAAAATGGCATAAATTGAATACGAAGTCGCATCTTCGGCAATCACTACGCCATTACGATCGTAAATTGTCCCACGTCTGGCTTTCACCACTTGATTTCCTTCATAAAGGGCACGGGTCTTATCTGCCAAAGAAACATCCGCCACTTTTCCAACCGTTACAATATAAGTCAATCGCGCCACAAACAAAAAAAACAATCCAATACTCGTAGTAAAGAGAATAATTCCTACTTTTTTGCGATTGTTCTTCGTAGCTAATTTTTGGTTAACTATTTTCTTTTTTATTTTTCGAATCATCTCTTTTACTTCACTTTCCTTAAATTGTCACTTTGAATCGTTAAGCCTTTTTCTTCAGCAATTTTACGAATTCGTTCACTTTTAGAAAGTTCCGACTTTTCTTGTTCTAATTGTAATTTATTTTCTTTTTCCACAGCAACATCGGATTCAATAATCGAAATATTGTGCTCGATTTGTGTGATTGAAGTTCGTAAATGAATCATAAACAAGCCAAAAACAAGTGTCGCGACCACTAAAATAGCAACAATCACTTTTTCTAGCTTTGAAATTCGCTTTAACCGACGATTGGGCGAAAGAGGAACGACTACAACTTCTGGCCGTTCAGGCGCATACAATGCTTCTATTTGTTGAGTCATTGTCTCACTTGATTCATCGACTTGATAAGTATAGTCTTCAAATTTTAATTCCGCCATTTCTCTCACCCTTTTGCAGTTGACTGCTTAATCTTTTGTTTTTTCTACAATTCGAAGTTTCGCACTTCGTGAACGATTATTTTCTGCTAATTCTTGTTCACTTGGTAAAATTGGTTTTCTTGTAATCAATTTCAAATCTGGTTGAAACTCTTCTGGAATCATCGGAATCCCAGGTGGTAAATCCTGCGCCGTACTATATTCTTTAAAGATATTTTTTACGATTCGATCTTCTAACGAGTGAAAGGTAATGACACTTAAACGTCCATTTTTATTTAGTAGTGGAATCGCTTGTTCTAACGACTCCTCAATCACGCCCAGTTCATTATTAACAGCAATTCGAATGGCTTGAAAAATTCTTTTTCCTGGATGCCCGCCTTTTCTACGAGCCGGAGCTGGAATCGCGGTTTTAATAATCTCAACTAGTTCTCCTGTTGTTTCAATGGGTTTTGATTCTCGTACGCGTTCAATTTCACGAGCAATTTGCTTCGAAAACTTTTCTTCCCCGTAACGAAAAAAGATTTTCACTAGCTCCCCATATGAATAATCATTGACTACATGATAAGCCGAAAAAGGGGCACTTTGATCCATCCGCATATCTAACGGGGCATCTTGGTGATAACTAAAACCACGTTCTGCCTCATCAAGTTGCGGGGAAGAGACACCTAAATCATATAAAATCCCATCGACTTTTGTCACCCCTTGTTCAGCTAAAGCTTCTTTTAAAAAACGAAAATTACGTTTAATAAAAGTGACTTGTCCCTTTTCAACATATGGTGCCAAGTATTTTTTAGCATGATCAATTGCCTTTTGATCTTGGTCAAAAGCATACAAGTGCCCGGTTGGATTTAATTGTTGTAACAAATACTCACTATGTCCTGCGCCACCTAACGTACAGTCAACATAAATACCGTCCGGTTGAAGGTCAAGTCCATCGACCGTCTCTTTTTTCATTACTGTATAATGTTGAAATTCTGTCATCTATAAGTCCTCTTCCTATCCACTTTATAATCCAAAATCAATCATTGTTTCTGCAATGCCATCAAAAGCTTCTTCTGCTTCTTGAGAAAAGGCCTGCCAACGTGCTTCATCCCAAATTTCAATTCGGTTTGAAACACCTACAATCACACAGTTTTTTGTTAAATCCGCATGGTTTCTTAAAGAAACTGGGATATTAATCCGACCTTGTTTGTCAATTTCGCATTCTGTTGCAGCAGAATAAAAAAAACGAACAAAAGTACGGGCGTCTTTTTTGGCTAAAGGCATTTGATTTAATTTTTCTTCTAATTTTTCCCACTCAGGTAAAGGGTAACCAAATAAACAACCGTCTAATCCTCTTGTCACCACAAACTTTTCACCGAGTTTATCTCGTAGTTTGGATGGCATAATTAGTCGGCCTTTTGCATCGATTGAATGTTGAAATTCGCCCATAAACATCGATTGCTCCCCCAATCACCACCTGATGTTTACAGTCTACCACATCCCCCCACTTTCTACCACTTTTTATGCAAAATTAATCATTAAGTTTGATTAATTTTAACTATTAAAAAAGCAAAAGTTTTTTTAAAAATTTTAGAAAAACTTTTTAACCAATTGAAAGCAACACTAGACTTAGGACCACTAAACTAAGATGCGTCACAGTGGAAAACAAAAAAACCGAACGCCAATACATTTTAAAGAAACGGGGGTACTCAATTTCTTCATAAAAATAAGCTTGAAAAAAAGCGACGCCTATGCCAAGTAAAGAAAGCGTGATGACCAAATAAGGGAACAGAGATTCTTTAAAAGCAAGCACAGATAATTGATGAATACTAAACAAAATAAAAGGAACAGCTAAATCAGGCGCTTTGATTGAAAAACGGCGATCCAATGAGAAGAGGGAAACTAACAATCGCATCAAAAAAAACACAATTATCGGAAATACATACCATAAAATGAGACTAGGGAACATTGCTTGCATATAAAAATTCCTTTCCATACTACTAAACTAAGTTTACTATACTTTATTTTCTTTATATATATCATTCAATTAACGAGTTTGTATTATATTTGTATTATAATAGAAGAAAAGCACGTTAATTTGCTACTGGGAGGAGAAAAAGCGATGTATACTTATTTCACTTTGGACAACCAACAATTAATGATTCAAAATCACCGAGATGAAACCACTCTTTGGACGCATATTGAAAAGCCAACAGAAACACAAATCCATCAAATCGCTAAGGAGTATAACTTGCCTACCGATTACTTAACCTCTATTTGGGATGATGCTGAAAACTCACGGGCAGAGGGGCTCCAACAAGAACGTTTTAAAAAAGCTATTTTAATTTTACTCCAATTTCCACACGAAGCCTTGAGTTCAAATGGCTTTTTAACTTATCAAACCTACCCGTTTTCATTAATTTTAACACCCGATTTAAAAATCATTACCGTTTCCAATCAACCACCACTATTTGTTGAATTTATTAAAGAATATGTTTTCCCTGAAAATGATATTCGCCCAGAAATGAATATTGTGCTGCAAGTTTTATGGCGACTGGTGCTTTCATATAACCACGCCTTAAAGAAAATCAAATCTCATATTGAGGAATTAGAAAGACAGATTCAAGTTTCCACTGAAAACAAACAACTTTATCAAGTATTGAATTTACAAAAAAGCTTGGTTTTATTTGATGCCGCAACAAATGGCAACATAAAAACCTTAACGACTTTAGCCAAAACCAAAACCTTTCAAGAGCATCACGCTTATCGCAATCATCTGCATGATATTTTGGTCGAGGTACAACAAGCCATCACTTCTGTTTCGATTCAATTAAAATTTGTCAATCAGATGAATGAAACTTTTTCAGCCATTGTTTCTAATAACTTAAATAACGTCATGAAAATTTTAACTTCTCTGACGATTGTCTTGACGATTCCAACGATTATCGGTGGCATTTTTGGAATGAACGTTGCTTTGCCTTTGGCCGATCACGAATTCGCTTTTTTAATCATTAGCCTACTAACTTTTGTCCTTTGTGTGCTTGCTATTGGTTACTTAAAAAAGAAAAATCTTTTATAAAGATACCGCTTTACGCTTGAGTTATTCCAAGTTTGGTTGTACACTTTGTCTATCAAGAAAAAAAGGATGAAAAGCATGCAAAACAAAAAACCAACAAGTACCTTTGCAAAAGTCACAAAAGTTGTCATCTGGTTAATGTTAATCCTTACGGTCGGAACGACGATCTTAAGCGCGTACTCAGCGATTCGTTAACACATAAAAAAAGAAAAGGGAGTTGTGCGCGAGTATTTTCGTCACAACTCTTTTTATTTTCTTCATTTTAACATTCGATTACTTCCGTGCCAAAGCTAGTAATTCTTGCGCATGTTTTTTCGTTAAGTCCGTAATTTCTGTTCCAGCCAACATGCGCGCGACTTCTTTCACTCGTTCTTTTTCATCTAATTGCCTTACCGTTGTTTGCGTTCGATCTTCAACCACTTCTTTTGCAATAAAATATTGATAATCGGCTTGCGCCGCAACTTGCGGGAGGTGCGTGATACACAAGACTTGAGAATCCTGGGCGATTTGAGCAATTTTTTCGGCAATAGCCTGGGCGACACGACCACTGACCCCAGTATCCACTTCATCAAACACAATACTAGTTAACCCTTGTGCTTTTGAAAAAATCGTTTTTAATGCCAGTAAAATCCGCGAGACTTCCCCGCCTGAAGCAACTTTCACTAGTGGCTTTAATTCTTCCCCTAGATTGGTACTTAAGTAAAACTCAACTTGATCGGCACCATCCTCATTTAAATGTTGGTAATCGGTTGAAAAACGAATTTCAAAACGCGTATGTTCCATATACAATTCAGCTAATTCTTGCATAATCTCTGCTTCAAGTTTTTTCGCGATTTTTTCTCTTTTTTGATGAATGGTCGTTGCTAATTCTAGCACTGCCGTAGTCTTTTGTTCTAATTCTTTTTCTAAAAAACCGAGTTCATTTTCTGAGCCACCGACTTCTTCTAGTTCTTGAACAATCTTTTCATAATAAGCCAATATTTGCGGGATGCTCTCACCATATTTACGCTTTAATTGGCGAATGAATTCTAAACGTTGTTGGACTTCTTCTAAACGTTCTTCATCCATCTCCAAATAATCTAATTGACGTGAACTTTCACGTGCCACGTCTTGCAGCAAATAATACGCACTTTGTAAATTTTCACTCATTTGTTGGTACTGCTCATCTAAGTGTTCAATGCCTTGAATTTCACTCATCACTAAACTAACGCCATCCGTCACATTATTGGAATCAGCCAAAAGCAGTTCATAGACTTTATTAAAAACATCCACAATTTTTTGAAAGCTCATTAATTTTTCGCGTTCTTCTAATAAGGCTTCTTCTTCCCCCATAAATAAATTTGCTTGTGCAATTTCTTCTTGTTGGAAACGAAGCATATCCATTCTTTGTACAAAAGATTGTTCGTTTTGTTGAATTTGATGGACCCGTTTTTCTAACTGACGAAAGGTTTGGTACGACTGACGATAAGTTGCACGCTCTTTTTGAAAAGACGGTGAACCATAATAATCTAAAAGCGCTAAATGCCGCTCAGGTTGCAACAATTCCTGGTGCTCGTTTTGCCCTTGGATATCGACTAAATAATTGCCTATTTTTCTTAAATTAGCTAGTGTTACAATCCGATTATTGACCCGACAAATATTTTTTCCTGAACGCGCCATATCTCGCTGAATAATTAATAAATGATCCGTTTCATCAATCCCAATTTCTTGAGCGAGCGCTTGAAAAGGCGCTTGCTGGGGCCACTCAAACAAGCCTTCAATAACACATTTATCGGCCCCATGACGAATGTAGTCACTCGAGCCACGCCCCCCTGCTAAAAGACCTACCGCATCAATAATAATTGATTTGCCTGCGCCTGTTTCTCCAGTGAGCGCCGTCATTCCCTGATGAAAATCGAGTTTCAAGTGAGGGATAATCGCAAAGTTTTTG
>CAYNOA010000034.1:12803-13377 GCA_964398695.1 uncultured Enterococcus sp.
TTGTTAATTCTAATAACATTGCCGCTTCTCCTATCTTTGATAACTTTGAAGTGTTTGAACGAGTTCTTGTGCTTGTTCTTGCGTTCGTGTAATCACTAAGACTTTATCATCATCATTTAAAATAGCAAATAACGTTGTTTGGTAATATTTATCCATTAAATTAGCTACCGCCGAAGCGTTACCTGGTAACGTGCGCAAAATGACATATTTTTCCATTTGTTCAGCCGATACAAAGGCTGTCTTAAGTAATTTAGTTAATTTTTCACTCACATCTTCTTTTGATTCATTCGGTAGACTATAACGATAACCACCCGTTGAAGAAGGGACTTTAATTAGCTTTAATTCTTTAATATCCCGCGAAATCGTTGCTTGGGTTACTTTGACCCCTTTTTTTTGCAAATAAGCAACAAATTCTTCTTGTTTTTGGATATCGTACTCATTAAGCAAACGCGCTAAAATCCGTTGCCGCTCTTTTTTATTCATACACTTCACTCCTTGTTAAAGTCTTATTTATCATAGCTCATTTTCCCCAATATGCAAAGAATTTTCAGGTTATTTTTTTCACGTTTTGCTT
>CAYNOA010000035.1:0-7295 GCA_964398695.1 uncultured Enterococcus sp.
AAATAGTGGTTGCATGAAAATCTCCTTCTTTATTCGTTATTTCTTGCCTATTATAACATGTTTACGGTGTTTTTTTCAGCTAAATATGTCGCAATTAACAAATCGCGGTGTTTGATATAATTCGCTCGGTCATCTTTGGGATGAACCCGATTCGATAAGAACACAAAGGCTTGCTGTTGAGCGACATCGACTAAAAGAAAGGTACCCGTATAGCCGGTGTGAAACAAAATCGGTTGTTCTTTTGTCCCACGTAAATCCCAACCTAGTGAACGAAACCCATTTTTGTGGGGTGTGTGATCTTGAAATAAAGTGGGAATCGTTGTTTCTTTAAAATACCCTGCCCCATTGGCTAAATACATGCGAACAAAACGAGTCAGGTCGGCCAGTGTCGTAAATAAGCCCGCATTGCCGGCATGTGGTCCTAAGACACGTGCTTTAGGATCATGCGTAATCCCTTTTAAGATTTGACCATTGGCTAATTGTTCGGTCGGTACAACTAAGGGCTGCGTAATCGGTGGAAAAAAACTTTGCGTCATGCCCAGTGGTTGGAGCACCTCTTCTTGAAAGACTCTTGTTAAAGGTTTTTGGTAAATCGCTTCAATTAAAAACCCCAGTAAAATTGTTCCAGCATCCGTATAACAGACGCTTTTTCCTAACTGCTTGCCCGCTTGTAAAGTCAGATAAGCCGCTTTTAACTCCGCTTGATTTAATTGGTCACGCTTTTCAATCCAAGTTTGAATATCACTCGTGTGCGTCAGTAAATGACGGAGCGTAATGCCTTCATCTAAAAAGTTCGGTAAATAAGTTTTCAAAGTTTGATCCAGTGCAATTTCGCCGGCTTCAAGTAGCCGTAAAATAACACTTGTCGTACAGACCACCTTGGTTAAAGAAGCGACATCAAATAAATGATCTTTAGTTAAGCTTTCAATTTCTGGCAAAGTAGCAGCTAAACCTATGACTTCTTGCCTTGTTTTTGCACCGTCAATCAATTGATAGGCTACACCCGAAAAAAGACCTGCGGCTATTTTTTCTTGAATTCGTTCTTGCGTTTTTGGGTACATTTTTTGCTTACTCCTTATGAAAGTATCTGTCATTCTTTTTTTGATTGTAGCTGGTTCAAGAAAGTCCGTCAAAAATTTTTTAAAATAATGAGTGATACGTATCGATTGATAAATAACCTGATTTTGTAATAAGAACAACTAAAACAATTGTTATTTTCCGATTTTACATAGAAGCTTATAAAGGTCTTTATTTAACGGGACATACGTACATCTCAGTAAAAACAAAAAAAGGAGAAGCCATTTCTCCTTTAAAGCTTATTTTACTTTCTCACGCATGAACCACCATTCGGTCCCAGTTGGATCATAAACCGTTAAGATGGTTTTCTTTTGATCGATGAAGTAGGCTTGTTTCATTTCGATTAAGTGTTGTTCTAAGGCCAGCAAATCGGCTTTTGCTAAAACAAATTTAACAAAATCAAGGCCTAAAATTTCATGACTTGGAGTTGCTATTTTATCACTATCGGATTGATTCAATTCAATTTCTAAGGTATTTGGTAAACTAACGCCCGTTTCTTGCTTTTGAAACCCAAGCGTTTGATTGAAGAAGGCTTGCATTTGATTCACATCTGGGGTATTCAATGCTAAGCTTGCAACTCGTGTCGTTGGCGCTAAATAGCGATGCTCTTCGGTTGCCAGTGCACTTAAATCTGCTTCGACTTTTATTTTTTCTTCTGGATTTAAACTCGTTAAAAGGACAAGATTTTCTTCTGGATCGATAATGCTTAGTTTCACTTGTGTGGCTGAGATGTCCACTTGTAGATTTTGATACGGCGCTTTTTTTAAACGATCGTAGACACTGGCTATGTCTACTAAAGAATCTAACTGAATCACGTAATTCCCCAGACGTTTAATTTTACCAAAATGATCGGTTGCTCTTGGGCTTTCTTCTAACCATAGTTGTTCTTTTTCATTTTCTTTTGTCCCCATAATGGCTAACGCATTTTCTTCTTGCTTTAAAGCAAAGCCAATCAAATCTCGATAAAAGGCAATCATCTTATCGCGATCTTTCACGCGAATCGTCACCGTCGCTAACGTCGTGCTATTTCCTAAAGTAAAACCTGACATCTTAAACTTCCTCTCTACAACTACTTCTTCCCAAATCATTTTACTTATAATTCAAAAATTAAGCAACTAAAAACCTATCAGATTGTGATATTACTAACGAAGAATGTAAAAAGTTTAAAGAACGCTACTTTCTTTCTTTACAAAATATGATAAAGTAAAAGAAAAACATGAGGGGGTTTTTACATGGACAACTGTATTTTTTGTAAAATCATTCAACAAGAAATTCCAAGTTATAAAGTTTATGAAGACGAAGTGATCTATGCTTTTTTAGATATTTCGCAAGTGACACCGGGGCATACCTTAATCGTTCCTAAAAAACACGTAGCGGATATTTTTGCTTTTGATGAAGAATTAGCGAGTCAAGTCTTTGCGCGGGTGCCGAAAATCGCACGCGCCCTAGAAGCTGCCTTTCCAACAATGCAAGGCTTAAACATCGTCAATAACAATAAAGAACTCGCTTACCAAAGCGTCTTTCATTCACACGTGCATTTAATTCCACGGTTTGACCAAGAAGACGACTTCTCGATTCATTTCAGCAACAACTTTGAAAAGTATACAACTGAGGAATTGGCTGAAATTGCTACGAACATTGCAAAGCAGGTGAAATAAATGACTGCTCGCTTTATAAAAGGATTGTTTTTTGGTAGTCTGCTTGGTGCCGCAGGTGGTTTACTGTTGGCCCCTAAAAAAGGCAAAGAAACCCAAGCTGAGTTAAAACAATACTTGGACGAGAGTCTAGCTGACGTCACAACGCTCCAACAAGATGTCCATCACGTTCAGGAGAACTTGCGCCAAACACAAATGATTGCACAAGAAATCATCCCGACTTTTCAAAAAGAACTCACGCAAAGTATCGAAGACTTCAAATTTCAAGCCGATCCACGCATGGCTCGCATTCGGGAACAAGTGCAAACATTAAAGACCCATCTCGAAGCAACTTCCCTTAAAGAACAAGCAAAAAGTTGAACAAAAAAACACGCCGCAAAAGACAACTTGTGAGGCGTGTTTCCTTTTAACAAACGAACATTTCATGATTTATTCGACAAAATAAGACTTTTTTACGAATTTTTCGCAAAAAAATTTTACATGCCTTTCTTTTATAAAAAAGAGTATGGTATAGTATAAGTTGTCCATTAGAATAGAATTTAACTTACAGGAGTGTAACCCAATGAATAAGAAAAAAATCATTTTAGCTTTAGCAACTTCCATGAGTGTCTTAGCCTTGGCAGCTTGCTCAAATGATCAAAAAAACACTGAAATCGCAACAATGAAAGGGGCAACGATTACAGCCCTTGATTTTTACGATAATGCCAGAACGCAACAAAGTAGCCAACAAATTGTCTTTGATATGATTTTATCCAAAGTTTTCAATAAAGCATACGGCGCAGACATCACGGATAAAGAGGTTGAAAAGGAATTAAAAACATTATTTGGTGACGACTTAGAGTCTGTCTTGAAACAAAATAATTTAACACGTAAAGAAGCCAATGCAATTATTAAAGATCGCCTTGCTTATCAAGCTGGGCTAAAAGCACACGTTGAATTAACCGATGCCGATTTAAAAGCCGCTTGGGAAGCCTTCCACCCAGAAGTCGAAGCACAAATCATTATGGTTGCTTCACAAGAAGAGGCCGATAGTGTTTTAGCCAAAGCCAAAGAAGAAGGAGCCGACTTTGGTGAACTTGCCAAAGAAAACTCTTTAGATGCTTCAAAAGACAAAAATGGAACGGTCAAGTTTGACTCTTTATCCACCGAAATTCCAGCAGCGGTTCAACAGGCCGCCTTTGCTTTAAAAGATGGTGAAATTTCAGAGGTGATTCCCGTTCAATCTAGTTATAGCGTTGCTTTTTATATCGTTAAGATGGTGAAAACGCAAGACAAAGGCAATGATATGAGTAAATTCCAAGAACAAGTCGAAGAAATTGCCACCAATACGATTTTATCAGACCAAAACTTTGTCAATAAAGTGATTGGTTTAGAATTAAAAGCCGCAAATGTAAAAATCAAAGACGAAGCTTTCTCAAGCTTGTTAACACCTTACGTCGAAGCCGCGAAGACTAGCACTTCTACAACAGAAACTGATAGTTCTTCCGCTACAAAAGCCTCAACTGAAGCAACTGAGGCGACTGAAGACACCGCAGCGACATCAGACTCTACGACTACAAGCGAGTCTAGTGCACAATAAGTATTAAGAATAAACCCACTAGAAAGATGACAACTTTCTAGTGGGTTTTTTGAGTATCAACACACTTTACTTCCTTTTTAAATAGGGATAAATGGATGGAATACTTTTAAATAGTTGGTGCCTTTATTTGAACATTTGCCGAATCTGGAGCCCTAGTAAAAACCAGACTGACTGGAGAATGATCTTCCTTGGGTAGCTTAAATGCCCTTATTTATGTACCTGTCATTTAATTACCGCCTACGATTAACAAAGGGTTGTTACGAATTCTTCCGTAACAACCCTAAATATTATAGACCCAACTTAGGTGTTTCAGCTAAACCCTTCTTGCGATTTTTCAAACTGGTTATGATTTAACTGAATAAAAGATACAAGCCTAAGAATACAAAAACCAAAGGCGCGATTATATTCTTATATTTATGAATCGTTTTCTTTAAGAGTGGTAAGTTCGCAAGGCTTTGGGCAAAGAGATTCCAAATTGGGAGTAAAGCAAAAAAAGCTAAGATTGTCCAAAACATTTCTTCTTTTGTTTGCTTAGTAAATAAAGGAATATAAAGTCCTATATTATCGGCACCACTCGTAATAAAGATAGCCGTGATTTCCAAGACTTTTTTTATCATTGGTTCTTTTGATACGAGTAATTGCGATGTTTTATTGCCCTTTAGCTGCTTTTTTTGTTGGTTAAAGTAGGCGATTATACCTTTAACCCCTAAAAAGATGGGGATTATACCAAATAACGGTAAATATTGTGTCGGTAAAATATTCGTACCAATGGAGCCTAAGACACTCAGCGCGATTAAAAAACTTAGTCCCAAAAATTGTCCTAGTATAATTTCTCGTTTGCGTAACTGTTCGTCTACGCTTAAGTAAAGAGTCATTAAGATAAAAAGTTCATCCATGTTTGTAGCCATAAATGTGATTGCAGCTTCCATTAATAATCGCATATTTTCTCCCTAATCATAAAAACTTCTTTGTTATTGCTCTGATTGTACTAAATTCCATTCATGCTTGCAATTACTTAGGGTGACTGTTTTAGACTAGTGTCTTTGAAATGATTAAGAAACCAGCAGATTGCTTAATTCGCTTATTTTTAAAATTACGGCATCAAAACCGTCATTAAAAAAACTTGGCATATTTTTCAGTAACTTGTTCTTTTTTAGCTTAAGTTCTCATTTGTAAGAACGAGGTAAATTTAGTCCGAATACAAAAAACTTGTTAAACACTTTTTCATGTTTAACAAGTTTTTTACTTTAAATATTTTTTGGTACGTAAAAGCTGCGGTTATCCATGCCAAAAATTCTTTCCGTGTACTCACCTGGGGTCGTTTGGCGAATCGATGTGAGCATCATTTGCATCGAGGCATCCATCAAATCAATTTGATGTAAGACTTCTGCTTCCATAATTCGCGGACGAACCGGTGAACCATACTCAAGTAACCCATGATGAGCTAAGACCATATGACGCAAAACCACGACGTCTTCGGCTTGGTCATCAATTTTTAGCGCCAAGCAAGCTTTAGTTATTTCTTCATCCACTAATACTAAATGCCCGACTAGATTTCCAACCAAAGTGTATTCCGTCGCTAGCGCCCCGCTTAACTCAATTACTTTGCCTAAATCATGCAAGATAATTCCGGCATAAAGTAAGGACGTATTTAATTCCGGGTATTCTTTCACTAGCGCTTTACCTAAACGCAACATCGTGACTGTATGATACGCTAACCCAGCTGCAAAGGCATGGTGATTGCGCTTGGCTGCGGGATAATCAAAAAATTCTTTTTGATATTTTGTTAATAAATAACGCGCGATGCGATTCCAGTGAGGATTGGTAATTTCAAAGAGTGTTTGACTAATTTCTGCTTCCATCTCTTCTTTCTTTAATGGCGCACGTTCCATAAAAAGCGTTGGCTCGTTGGGCTCTTCGGCTCTAGCTAAACGCAATTGAGTAATTTTTACTTGCGGATTGCCTTGATAAAGTTCTTTTTTCCCGGCAAGTAAAACTACGCGCCCCGCTTCATAACGCGTAATTTCTTCTTCTGTCGCCCCCCAGAATTTCCCATCAATCGTGCCCGTCGTGTCTTGGAAAGTAAAGGCAATAAAAGGTTTGCCATTTTTGGCCATCCGCACATCGGCATTTTTAATTAAAACAAATACTTGAAATTCTTCCTCTACGGCTAATTCACGTAATTTCTTCATCTTCTAGAAAAGGTCACTTACCTTAAACAACCCCTTCTTTCACATCCTTTATCTCATATTTTTAACGGTTTGATTAAACGCTTGGTAATAGCTTACCATTTCTTGATCAGAAGACAAACAGATGATTTGATAATCTTGACCAAATTCCACAAATAACTCAGCCAATTGTCGTTTTCTTTTACCGTCATAATGCAACCAACCATCGTCAATGATGACTGGCGAAAGAATGCGGTCTTTTTGTAAGTTTAAATACGCAAAACGCAAGGCCATAATTAATTGATCTTTTGTCCCCGTTGATAATTGATAAATGGTTTGTTTCGTCCCTTTTTGCACGACCTCTAGTTGGCCATCATTTAAAGTGACTTGCTCATATTGCTGATTCGTTAACAAGTTAAAATAGTGCGTGGCCTGTTGTAACATTTCTGGCAATTGTTGCTCTGATAATTCGTTGGCTAAATCTTCTAAAAAGACATTTAGCAAGCGATTCGTCCCCCATTTGACCATGGCTTCTTCAATTTGCGACTGTAACTTGGTTGCTTCTTGGTAAAGTTCATCGAGTGTGCCGTCTGCTTGGAGTTGTTCGAGCTGTAATTTCAAACGCTCTTTGGCTTCTAGGTCTTCCTTGTAATTTGCTTGCAAAACTTGCTGCTGTTGTTCAAGATTGCGAATTTTTTGTTCGAGTTGCGTACGCGTGGTTTTTTGCGGGAAGAGTGGTTGTAACAGTTTCGTTAACTCTTCTTTGCGCTCAAATTGCTGAAGTTTTTCCTGCCATTGTTTACTCCATAATGGGAC
>CAYNOA010000035.1:7320-13348 GCA_964398695.1 uncultured Enterococcus sp.
AATAAAGGCGAAAATTTTGCAAATAATTCTTCCCGACTCTTTTTTTGGCGACGCAATTGTTCCGCTAAAATCGTTGCCGGGTTTTGCGCTCGCTCTAGTTTGGTCGCTTGCATTTCCTCATTAAAAGCTTCTAGCAAACGATAGCTTTCACTTAAATCACTACTCGCTAAGGGCAACCAAGCTTGGTAATTTTCAAAGGCTTGCCTATAGGTTGCTAAAGTCGTTTGTAAACTTACTCTTTTTGGCGCTAGTTCACGTAACTGCTGCTTGAGTTCCAGAAACGTTGATACCGCTTGGTTGTATTCATCGAGCATGGCTTGCCATTTTTCCACTCGTGTTTCTTGGCCAAATAATGGCTGCAACTGCTTTTTATCCTCTAAAATTCGCTGCTGCCTTTGGTCTAAAATTTCCCGTTTTTCTGCCTTTTCTAATTCTAGTTGGCTTTTTTTAGCCAGTTTTTCTTGCCATAATGGTTTTTTTTGTTTGGCTTTATTTTGTTGTTGTTGGAAAAAGACTCCACCTAATAAGCACACCACTGTCACCATCAAACTGAAGCTTTTTAGATTGCCACTTAGCAGGAAACTGCCAACCAACGCTGACAGCCCCAAAGCCAAACAAGCCCAAGTCCAGACTTGTTTGCTTGATTTTTTTTGTAAAAGCTCAGGTAATTGTTGTTCTAACGTTTTAATTTCTTGTTCCAGTGTTTGGATTTGTTCCTTTAACCACTCGAAGCGCAACTGTTCTTGTTGTAGCTGGGCTTCATTGGCTTGCAAGGCTTCAATCATTGTCGGAATTTTGGCTTCACTCGGCTCGGGAACTTTTCCTTGCCAGCCCCATCTTTGCGCTAGTGCTTGGTATTGGGCTTGTTTTGCTTGCACTTTTTGATCGAAGCGTTGAAATTCATCTTGTACGCGAAAGGCTTCAGCTTTGTCTTTTAATAATTGCTGAATTTGGGTTTCTTGTTCAAGGAAAAAGAAATAACGCTCAGACAAATCCCCCGATTCAAGGCGTGCAATTTCGGCTTCTTTTTTTTGAATTTCTTCCGTTATTTGTTGGTAACGCTGATAAAAGTGTGCCAATTCTTGCGCTTGTTGGCTTTGCGATTGGGGATCGACTACTTGTGCTAAACTTTGCCATTCTTCGTATAAGTCAAAATTCAAGGCTTGTTGTTTTAAGTGTTGCAATTTTTGTTGATCGTTTATACGTTGGGCGTCTTTTTCTTGGACTTGTTTTTCAACTTGCGACAGTTGTTGGTAACTTTGTTGTACCGTGGCTTCTTGTTGCTCTTTTTGTTCAATTTTTTCTTTTAACTGCTGCCATTCTTTTAACTGAAGATTCAGTGGCAAAACTTGCCCCCGTAGTTTATACAATTGTTGATTTTCTTTTTCGTATTGGCTTCTTTGTTGGCGCAGTTGAGCGCTACCACTAATTCCCAGTGAAATTAGCGCTTCTTGTAACTCTTTTTCTTGCAAACGGTCAATTTCTGACAGTTGTTCTTGTTGAAAAGTAAAAACGTCTTGAAAAGTTTCCAATGTTAGCGGGGCCAGTATTTCGGCTAATAAAGCCTCATCCCCGGTTGTTTCGCCCATTTGAATTTTCGCTTTTCCCTGATTCGTTTGCTTAAAACGTTCAATTAAGATTTCACCATAAAGGGGGTGTTCTAGCCATAATTTTCCACCATAAGCCGCGCCATCCGTTGGAGTATAGTCGCGTCTTTTTTTTCTTTTTTTGGGAAAGCCAAATAACATGGCTTGGATAAAGTGGTACAAGGTTGATTTTCCGGCTTCGTTTTCGCCAAAAAATAATTGATTTCCTGCCAAAAAATCAAAGTTTTGTTGTCGATAATGGCCAAAGCCACTAATTTCTGCTCGTATCAATCGCATTTGCTTAATCTCTCCATTGGTAGCTTTTTGTTAATTCTTTTTTCGTTTGCGCGAGCACATCGGCTTGAAAAGTCGCCAGTGAATAAATTTGACTGGCGACTTTATGTGACCAAAGTTCGTCCATTATTTGCCTAAAGTGCTCAGTTTCTTCGTATTGTTGCCATAAGTTTTCTCTTAATTCACGACTTCCTTGTAAAACAAGCGGACGCTCACTTAAAGTGGTTTGTTGCTCGAGTTGATACACGCGTTGTAAGAAGCCTTTTTGCACAAAGTATGAATTTAAATACGCAAGTAGGTCTAATTTATCTTCATCCGCTAACCAATTTTCAGGCAGGTCGTCGGTTTGCGTAAAGGTAATTTTAACGAGGTTTTTTTCTGAATTCGTAAAGTGAGCGGTGACAGCTGCCAACACTTCTTTGACTTGACGGAGGCCTTTTAGTGAACAAGTTACTTCTTGCCACTTCACTTCCGCTACAAAAAGCGGGGCCCAGTTTGCTTGTGTCTCGGTGAGTGTCACCAGCAAAACGCCTGGTGTCGTCGTTTCTTTTTGCGTGTGTCCTTGCGGCGCTCCGGGATAAATGATTGGTGGGTCGGTTGCTAACACGGTGGGCACATGAATATGCCCTAATGCCCAGTAGGCATAATTCTTTTGTTTCATTTCCTGTAGTGAAAATGGGGCATAACGATCGCCATTGAAATCACCATGATACATACCAATATGGTAGTTCCCTTGACGAGATGGAAATTCAGGAACTTTGGACGTTTGCAACCACTGACTTTGGTAACTAAAACCACTGATTTGATAAAGACTCCCATCTTTGGCTTGCCCTTCAAAGGTTGCAACGGTTTCTTTCGTAAATAAGTGTACATTTTCTGGAAAATCAAACCAATAACGTTGTGGGTCGTAGTAATCATGGTTACCAAAGCTTAAATAAACAGGAATTCCGGCTGTTTTTAACCGAGCCATTTGCTGAAAAAAATGGTGTTGCGTTTTTAAGCTCGGACGGTTTTGATGAAAGGTGTCACCGGCTAAAAGAACAAAATCAACGGTCTGGGCTAAGGCTTCATCGACAATATTTTCAAGAACTTTGGCATTGGCTTGCGGCAATGCTTGGCTATTATCCTCTAATAAATGTAGTCCTTCAAAAGGACGATCGATATGTAAATCCGCACAATGAAGAAAGCGAATCACGGCTTTCCCCTCCTTTTTTCTTTTCATTTTAACATTCTTAAGAAAAAAAGTCAGTAAAATACGAAAGTTTGTTCGGTTCTATTTTAAGGAATCGATTAAAGCCCCTTTCCTTTAGGCAAAACCTACTCACCTTTGAGCATTCCTTGATTTTTAGGGTCCTAAAGACCGAACCCTTCGAATTCTAGTCAGCGACAAAAGACCCTTGCTTCAATTCGCGCTTGCCCTTGAGCTGATAAAATAACGCAAAAAAAGAAGAAGAGCCCGGGCCCTTCTTCCTGATATAACTGGTGCAAAACAATCGCCTTTTACCAATCGCTCTTATTTTTCTCCTTCGTACAACTCACGTAAAGGATTCATAATAATTCGGTTTAAGTCATTCACCACTAGGCTAAACGCTTGTTCGTGTTTCATTAAGTCATTAATAATTTCTTCGGTTTGAACTTTTTCTGCTAAGGCTTGGGCTTGTTGCGCATCGTCATCAGAAAGTTCTTCACCAGACATCATTTTTTGGTGTAATTCTTGTTGAAAGGTTTGGAATTCTTTAAATAAACCATAGGCTTCTTCGTTTTCTTTGAGACGTTTAAAGGAAGCGCTCAAGGCTTGAAAAGCGGCATCTTCCCGAATTTCTCTTTCTAATTGGTTGGCTGTATCATATAAATTTGCTGACATATAAAATCCTCCTCTTATTTACTTACATTAGTTATTGTATCACGCTTTTTCTTTGATTGCGATACCCTTATGGTTGGGGCAAGCGATCCCAGATGTCACGAAGCAATTCTTTTGATTTTTCAATGACTTTACCACCAATATTTTTGGCTTCTTCTTTCGCTTTTTCAGTCACTTGATCGAGTTTTTCTTGCCATTCACTTGTTCCATTATTGTTTATTTGCGGCACGTCTTCCACCGCCATCACTTGCCCACCAGTTAAATAGGCATCGGCCACGGCAAAAGGCGTTTGTTGGCTATATGGTAAAATTCCCTCAATCTGAGCCCGGAATAAAGCACCCAAATTTTCGCCACCAGTCCCACTAAGCACATTTTCAGCACTTGGTTGTTCGAAACCAATCCAAGTCGAAATTACCACATCGGGGGTATAGCCGATAATCCATTGATCATTACTTTTACTAGTGTCATAACTACTTTCGGTTGTTCCTGTTTTTCCAGCCATAGTGTAATTATAAGCATCCGCGTTCACGGCCGTCCCATTTGAAAAAGTTCCTAAAAGCATACTCGTCATTGCATCGCTTGTTTGTTTGGAAATAATTCGTTTGCCTTTTGGTTGTGTTTTATCGACAATCACCGCGCCGGTAGAATCAATAATTTTAGTAATTAAGTGCGGGCTATAAAGTGTGCCCCCATTGGCAAAAACTCCGTAGGCACTCGCCATGACGGCCGGCGAGGTGCCATGTTCTAAGCCCCCTAAGGCTAACCCATAGTATTTGTCGTTTTCAGTCAAGGGCAACCCAAACTCCAATGCTTTATTAAAACCTTTCGTCAGCCCGATTTCATTTAACAACCAAACAGCAGGTAAATTTAAACTTTGGGCCACGGCTTGGTACATCGGGACTTCGCCTTGGTAAGTCCCATTAAAATTTTTCGCCTCATAATAAGATTGCGGCTCATCCTTTAAAATCTGATCGGGTTGATAACCTGATTCTAACGCGGGGGTATACACACTTAGCGGTTTAATGGTTGAACCCGGCGAACGGGCCATATCAACGGCTAAATTCAAGCCGCGAAACGTGTATTCTCCGCGCCGACCAATCAAACCTTCTACTTCCCCACTGTTTGGATTTAAAGCAATGGTCGCCGATTGAACGATTTCCCCACTAACACTATTTGGTGGGAAATACCCATTTTCAGCGTAAATATTTTGTAAGTTACTTTGGTAGTTTTGATCTAAACCTGTATAAATTTTATAGCCACGTTTTAAAATATCTTCATCGTCCAAGCCATACAAACGCACGGCTTCGTCAATCACGGCGTCAAAATAATAAGGATAACGGTAGCCTGCGTCCGTTGGATCATACGTATCACTGAGTAAATCGCCTAAGGCCACTTGTTGCTCGAAAGTCGCCGTTTCTGCTGATATTTTTTGATTATCGACCATCACTTGTAAGACCGTATCGCGGCGGTTCGTTGCATTTTCTAAATGGTCAATCGGATTATAAATGGAGGGACCTTTTAACATGCCCACTAAGGTCGCGGCTTCACCAAGGCTTAAGTCAAGTGCATCAACGCCAAAATATTTATGCGCCGCGTCTTGCAAGCCCCAAACCCCGTTGCCAAAATAAGCGGTATTTAAATACATCGTTAAAATTTCATCTTTACTATATTTTTTTTCAATTTCAATGGCTAAAAATAATTCTTTCGCTTTACGATTAAAGGTTTGATCAAGGGTTAAATAAGCATTTTTGGCTAACTGTTGCGTCAAAGTACTTCCCCCACCACCAACCGTGCTGCGATTGACTAAAACCCGAACCGCTGCTCGCGCAATCCCTTTGACGTCAAAGCCGTGGTGTTCATAAAAGCGCCGATCTTCCGTTGAAATTAAGGCATCAATGACATAAGGCGAAATTTGTTCAAATTCAATGTAATTGCCCTTTTGTGCTTGAAAACGCCCGGCTTCCTCGCCATTTTGATCGTAAATCACTGTGGCCTCTTTTAAACCAGAAGCTAAATCTTCAACCTTGGTTGTTTTGGCTAAGTAAAATAAATAAGTACTCATCACTAAGGTGCCAACTAAACCTAATAAAATCACGACTTTCGTCAGATGGTATTTCTTCCAAAAACGAGTAAAATGTTGTTTAAACGTTACTAAATATGGCTTTACCCAAATCCAAAATTGTTTTAGCCAAGTTTTTATTTTTTGTATGATTGCTTTAAAATCCATTGTTTCCGTTGCCAAAAATCTATAAATATTTCTAACCAACTATAAAAGCTGTCAGATTGA
>CAYNOA010000036.1:0-12968 GCA_964398695.1 uncultured Enterococcus sp.
TTTGATTGACTTGTTTAATGAATTCACGCATTTTTTGTTTGGAATGTGCATCTAATCCAATGGTTGGTTCATCTAAAAAAAGTACTTTTGGTTGATGCAATAAAGCTGCGACAAGATCACAACGAACACGTTGCCCAAGACTCAATTGGCGCACCGGCTTTTGGATGAGGTCTTCTAACTCAAACAAATCAACAAATTCGCTCAGACGTTGTTCATACTGAGCAGTCGGGATTTTATAAATTTCTTTTAGCAGTTCAAAAGAATCACCTACAGGCAAGTCCCACCATAATTGTGTGCGTTGTCCAAAGACAACGCCGATGTTTTGGGCATGTTGCTTGCGCTGGGTGAATGGATTTAAGCCCGCAACGGTAATCTTCCCTTCGTCTGGGGCTAAGATGCCAGATAAAATTTTAATCGTGGTGCTTTTTCCTGCACCGTTGGGGCCGATATAACCGACCATTTCTCCCGTTTCAATTTGTAACGAGATTTTTTTTAACGCCTCGACTTGTCGGTATTCACGTTTGAAAAAAGCGGCTACGGCTTGCTTAAACCCAGCTTTTCTAACAGGCACGCGATAAGTCTTCGAAATATTTTCTACGGTAATCATAAATATCCTCCTTTTATTTAAAAAAAGAGTCATGACTATCACCCAGCGGACTCACAAGGTAATATTTTACCAAAAGCTTCTCAAAATAGGAAATAATCGCTGCTTAAGAAAAATTGTTTTGTTCCGTTAAAAACGAATAATTAAGTAAATTTGAAGAGGAATTGTTATTAAAAAATAAGAATTTTCCGTTAAGTTCAAAAAATCACTTGCTAATCTGAATGAAATGCCGTATTACTATAATAAATGAACTTTTTGAAAAGGAGCTTATCGGGATGACATTCTTAAGTGATATTGAAATTGCGCAACAAGCAAAAATGGAACCAATTAAAAACATTGCTGAAAAATTAGGCTTAACAGAAGAAGATTATGATTTATATGGCAAATACAAAGCAAAATTAAATAGTTATCAACTCGAAAAAATGCAAGATCAACCAAATGGGAAACTGATTTTAGTAACGGCGATTACCCCAACACCAGCCGGTGAAGGGAAAACAACGACTTCGGTTGGTTTGGCGGATGGGTTCACGCGTTTAGGCGAAAAAGCGATGTTGGCTTTACGCGAACCGTCTTTAGGTCCGGTTTTTGGGATGAAAGGTGGCGCGGCTGGTGGTGGTTACGCCCAAGTGGTGCCAATGGAAGACATTAATTTACATTTTACAGGTGATTTTCATGCAATTGGTGCAGCAAACAATTTACTGGCAGCCTTATTAGATAATCACATTCATCATGGCAATGCTTTAGGGATTGATAGCCGCCGGATTACTTGGAAACGGGCGGTGGACATGAATGACCGTCAACTTCGTTATATCGTGAGTGGCTTACAAGGAAAAGTTAATGGTGTTCCAAGAGAAGATGGTTTTGAAATTACAGTGGCTTCAGAAATCATGGCAATTCTTTGTTTAGCCAATAACATGGCTGACTTAAAAGCGAAATTAAAACAGATTATTGTTGGCTATAATTATGAGAGTCAACCTGTGACAGCGGGTGATTTAAAAGCCGAAGGGAGTATGGCCGCCTTATTAAAAGATGCCATTCAACCAAACTTAGTCCAAACATTGGAAAAAACGCCGGCGCTAGTACATGGCGGACCATTTGCCAATATCGCCCATGGCTGTAACAGTGTCCTTGCGACGAAAATGGCCTTGAAATATGCGGATTATGTGGTAACAGAGGCCGGTTTTGGTGGCGACTTAGGGGCTGAGAAGTTCATTGACATTAAATGTCGGGCCGCCAACTTAACCCCAGATGCCGTCGTATTAGTGGCGACGATTCGTGCCTTAAAAATGCATGGTGGCGTGGCTAAAACCGACTTAGCAACAGAAAATACTGCCGCGGTTGAAGCGGGACTACCAAATTTAGAAAAACACTTAGCCAATATGCAAACCGTCTTTGGGCTACCTGTAGTCGTGGCCATCAACCAATTCCCAACCGATACGCCCGCGGAACTCGCCGTCGTCAAAGCGGCTTGTCAAAAATATAGCGTTGACGTCGCCGTTTCCGAAGTTTGGGAAAAAGGCGGTGCGGGTGGCGTTGAACTTGCACAAAAAGTGATGGCTTTAGTGAATCAACCAAATGATTTCCAATTTGCTTATGAGCTAACCGATTCGATTGAGGAAAAGTTAAATAAACTGGTCCAAAAAGTTTACGGTGGAAGAAAAGCTCAATTTACCCCTGCAGCCCATTTTGAAATGAAAGAATTAGAGCGCTTAGGTTTTGGGCATTACCCAATTTGTGTCGCAAAAACGCAATATTCATTTTCAGATAACCCTACGTTAATTGGTGCACCAAAAGATTTTGATGTCACGATTCGAAATTTAAAAGTATCGGCCGGAGCAGGCTTTATTGTCGCTTTAACGGGAACGATTATGACCATGCCAGGGCTACCCAAGATTCCCGCGGCCGAACGCATTGATATTGATGCAAGTGGGAATGTGAGTGGTTTGTTTTAAGATAGAGTGAAAAATAAATCCCCTAGTAAGCGATCAGAGCGAAATTACTAGGGGAGAATTGATTGATGAATGAAACGATTTTTCGTAAACTGGGCGAAAAAATAGAAAGGGCTGCAAGAGATGAAACAAATAAAAAAATGGGTTACTTTTGGTGATTCTGTTACCTGGTACAATCAACAACCCTATTTGCCCATTACAAAAGAACCAGAAAAACTTTGTAATGGTTATCAAGTACATTTAGAAGAAAATCTCCCAATTAAAATTGAAAACCAAGGGATTTCAGGCGATACGGTCCAAGATGTCTGTCAACGTTCGAGTGTCTTTGATTATCAAGCTTTTGAAGGAGTTTCTTTTTTTGTCGGAATTAATAACTTTAATCAACAAATACCTGAAGGTCAAATTTTAGATAAACATTCGGTTTTTGATCAAACAACTTTTTGTGGGGCCTATCAAGGGCTGATTGAAGATGTTTTGCATCGTTTTCCTGAGAAAAAGATACTGTTAATTGCACCCTATAAAGTTTGGAAAAAGAGTTTAGGCTTATTACCAGAAAAATATAGCCAAATAATTAAAGAAATTGGCCATGTCTATCAATTACCAGTTTGTGATTTATATCATGCGAGCGCCATTAATCCTTTGGAAAATGTCGCGGATTTTGTTGATAATCCAGAGAACGTTGATTATTATTTTCACGTGAACGACCAAGGATATGAAAAAATCAGTCAGATACTCATTCCTTTTTTTCAGACGCATTTACAAGAATAAAATCTTTTTGATTGACAATGAGAGCGCTTTATTTTATCATTGCTGTAGAGCGTGCAACTATACACCTTTTTAGTATGGGCATTAGCTTACGAGAAACCGTAAGTCTTAGTGTGTCTAAAAAGGAGGGATAGGTGTTTTTTTGTCGTTAATTTACGGAAATTAGGAAGGAGAGGAGGCGCAAATGAAAGCGTTTAAGGTGTTGAAAATCCTAACGCATAATATTTTGCTTGGCGAAAACCAAGGAAAAGAGTATATGCTAATAGGAAAGGGAATTGGTTTTCAAAAGAAACCAGGAATGTTGGTAAACGAGGAGCAAACCAGTAATTATTATATTATTCAAGATGCGAAAAAGATTTCTGATTATGAAAAAGTAGTTTTAAATACACCCGAGCAGACCTTATTAGCAACGGAAAAAGCCATCTTATATGCAGAAGAAAAATTGAAGGTAAAATTTGATGAATCGATTCACTTATCCTTACTCGATCATATTAATTTTGCCATCTATCGTTTAGAACATCAGTTGCAAGTTGGTAGTTTTTTAACAGAAGAATATTATTTGATGTATACCGATTTATATGAATTAGCCGTTGAAATGGTAAAAATGATTAACCAAATGATTGGGGTGAGCTTACCTTCCTCAGAAGTCGGCGCGATTATTTTACACTTGCATGCGGCAATCAATCAAGAGAAAGTTTCACAAACAGCTGCAAATGCGCAAATTATCGAGCATTCACTCGATTTTATCCAAGAAAGATTGGGCGTAGAATTTACTGGCAATCAACTGGCTAAAGCGCGGTTAATTACCCATTTGAAATTTGCTTTAAAGCGTTCAAAAGATCAAAAAAATTTAGAAAACCCATTAGCTGAAGTAATTAAAGAAAAATATCCAGCCCTTTATCAAGTGGCAAAAGAATTAGCTAATATGATTGCCAGTACATTTAGTATTGCGTTTTCTGAATCAGAAATTAGTTATATTGCTTTACATTTGTATAATTTACAACTCTAGGAGGGAGTAGCATGTTAGCAGAAATAAAAAGAAAATTAGTTGTTTCTTGCCAGGCATTACCAGAAGAGCCGCTGCATAGTCCAATGATTATGGGGAGAATGGCCTTAGCTGCGAAACAAGCTGGAGCAGCTGGCATTCGAGCGCAAGGGGTCGAAGATATTATTGAAATAAAAAAAGTAACGGGACTACCGGTGATTGGCATTATTAAACGCCACTATCCAGATAGCGAAGTATTTATTACCGCAACCCAGCAAGAAGTTCAGGCGTTACTTGCCACAGGTTGTGAAATGATTGCCTTAGATGCGACCAATCGCTCAAGACCAAATGGTGAAAAGTTAAGCGATCTACTTATGCAAATTCATGCGGCAAACGTTTTAGCGATGGCCGATTGTTCAACGCTAGCAGAAGCCAAGGCGGCGCAAGCATTAGGCTTTGACTGTATTTCGACCACTTTAGCGGGCTATACTGCGTATTCGCGTCAAACGAAAGGTCCCGATTTTGATTTAATTGTTGATTTATTAAAAGAAATAAAGATTCCGGTTATTGCGGAAGGGAAAATTCATACACCGGAGCAGTTGAAAAAAATGTTTGATTTAGGCGTCTATAGTGCGGTGGTTGGGGGAGCGATTACCCGGCCACAAGAAATTGCCGCACGTTTTATTGAAGAAATTAAGGAGGGGAATTAAATGTTTCAAAGACTACAAAAAATAGGAAAATCATTTATGTTACCAATTGCCATCTTGCCTGCGGCTGGTTTGTTACTTGGAATTGGAGGCGCTTTATCCAATCCCAATACCATTCAAGCTTACCCGTTTCTAGATGTGGCTGCCTTACAAGGGATTTTCCAAGTAATGGCTGCTGCCGGAGAAGTTGTTTTTAGTAATTTAGCACTACTTTTAACCATTGGGTTAGCCGCCGGACTTGCTAAGCGAGACAAAGCAACGGCCGTGTTAGCATCGGTAGTTGGTTTCTTAGTGATGAATGCGACCATCAAAGCCTTGTTAGCAATCTTTAGCGCAGAAGATGCGCCGTTAATTGATACGGGCGTGATTGGTGCAATTGTTATTGGGAGTGTGGCGGTTTATTTGCATAATAAATATCATAATATCCAATTGCCACAATTTCTAGGTTTCTTTGGTGGTTCACGTTTTGTGCCAATTGTGACTTCTTTTGCCGCTATTTTCGTTGGCGCTATTTTCTATTTGATTTGGCCACCATTCCAACAAGTTTTAGTCGCTTCAGGCGAAACGATTGCGAAGATGGGACCTTTTGGCACCTTTCTTTATGGCTTTTTAATGCGTTTGAGTGGCGCTGCCGGGTTACACCATATGATTTATCCGATGTTTTGGTATACCGAATTAGGTGGTGTGGAAGTTGTGGCGGGCGAAACAATTGCCGGGGCACAAAAAATCTTCTTTGCCCAATTAGCTGATCCAAATCATGTCGGTCTCTTTACAGAAGGCACGCGTTTCTTTGCGGGACGTTTTGCGACGATGATGTTTGGCTTACCAGGTGCCGCTTTGGCGATGTATCATATGGTACCAAAAGAACGCGCCAAAAAATACGCCGGGTTATTCTTTGGTGTTGCTTTAACTTCTTTCATTACGGGAATTACCGAACCGCTTGAGTTTATGTTCTTGTTTGTTTCGCCAATCTTGTATGTGATTCATGCCTTTTTAGATGGGGTATCTTTCTTTGTAGCCGATCTTTTAAACATTTCAATTGGGAATACCTTCTCCGGTGGGGTCATTGATTTTACCTTGTTTGGTATTTTACAAGGACAAGAAAAAACGCACTGGATGTACGTGATTCCAGTTGGCCTCATTTGGTTTGCCTTGTATTATATTATTTTTAGAGCGTATCTTACGAAGTTTAATGTGCCAACACCAGGTCGTTTTGAAGATGAGGGCGAAGAAGATGCGGCGCCAACAGTGGTAACGAAAGACTCTTTAAAACAAGAATCTTTACAAATTATTGAATTATTAGGTGGAGCAGAAAATATCCAAGATGTCGATGCTTGTATTACACGCTTACGTGTGGGCGTGAAAGATGCAAGTAAAGTAAACCGTGAAGGGTTGAAAAAACTTGGGGCAGCCGATGTTTTAGTCGTAGGAAGTGGGATTCAAGCGATTTTCGGCGCAAAAGCGATTATTTATAAAAATAGTATTATTGATATTTTAGATATCGAAGAATAAGGAAGGAGTCGCTTATGTTTTTTAATAAAAAGAAAAAAAACACCTATTACGCATTTATGACGGGAAGTGTGCGACCGTTAGAAGAGGTCAATGATCCGGTGTTTTCTAAAAAAATGATGGGAGACGGGTATGCAATTGAACCGACGGCTGCTGAAATTTATGCGCCTTGCGATGGCGAGTTAATGACCGTTTTTCCAACCGGTCATGCTTATGGTTTAAAGCAAAAAGATGGCACGGAAATTTTAATTCATTTGGGCATTGATACAGTTGAATTAAAAGGGCAAGGTTTTGAAAGCTTTGTCAAAGAAGGCCAAAAAGTCAAAGCTGGCGATTTGCTTGGAAAAATGGATTTGGCCATTATTCAAGCAGCCGGCAAACCAATTACGTCGATGCTAGTTTTTACTAGCGGTCAAAAAGTCAAGTTGTTAAAAACAGGAAATGTAACGGCAAAAGAAGCGGATATGATTCAAGTAGAGATGTAGAATAAGGGACTGTGGCAGAAGTAGCTTCTTCGGAAAATAAGCCGAACACTTCTGTCACGCCCTCTTTATTTCGCAAATTTCAATAAGTGGCTAACTTCTATTTGAAATTTACGGCTGAAAAAATTTATCAACAGCTTTAAAAAAGGATATTTTCTAGTGGCTCATTTATAGTAAGGGAATCTTTTTTACCCCAACTAGGGTTAAAAAATTAAGTTTTCATTTTGTCACCGCTTTCCACACGGAGTTTTAATTTTTGGTTTGTAGACTAAGTGAAAAGAGTAAAGGGGCCAATTAAATGACTGCGATTGTTTTTGATGTGGATGATACGTTATATGATCAAATGGAGCCGTTTCAAAAAGCTTATGATAAAAATTTTTCATCGATTCCAGTGGATTTAACCGCGCTTTATCGCGCAAGACAAAAATATAGTGATGCGGCTTTTTTTTATTCGCAAAGGGGGTTAATGACCCAACAGGCGATGCAAGTTTATCGTATGCGAGCTGCTTTTGAGTCACTTGGAATCGCTATTTCGAGTGAGGCTGCATGGCAATTCCAAATTGATTATGAACAAGCGCAACAAGAAATTACGTTATTACCCAATATGATTCAAGCGCTAGATTATTGCCAAAATCAAGAAATTCCAATTGGGATTATCACCAATGGTTCGGCTAGTCATCAACAACGAAAGATTAATCAATTGGGCTTAGAACGGTGGATTCCAAGGGAAAAACAAATTATTTCTGGTGCGGTTGGTTTGAAAAAACCAGACAAGGCTATTTTTGATTTGGCAAAAAAACAAATGGGGTTATCTAATAAACTATATTATGTGGGGGATTCTTTTGAAAATGATGTGCTAGGTGCCAAAAAAGCTGGCTGGAAAACGATCTGGCTGAACCGACGGCAACACCAGTTTCCCCGCCCAAGCCAATTTGTTGATTGGCTCGTAGAAGATGATGCGAGTTTACTGACGATACTTCATGCAATGGCGAAATAATATGATAAAATAAAAGAAAGTCGATTGAGGTGGATTTATGTTTTTTGAGAAACAAAGTAAATGGTTATTTATTGGTGATTCTGTCACCGATGCTGGGCGTGATTATCAAAGAGCTTTAGGCCATTTTGATAGTTTTGGTGAAGGTTATGTAGCGATGATTGCGCAAGCCTTGACGGCACTTTGTCCGGAAAAAGAAATCATGGTTATAAATCAAGGCATCAGCGGCCACAAAGTCACCGATTTAAAAGCCCGCTGGTCCCAAGATGTTTTAGCTGTAAAACCCGATTACGTTTCGATCATGATTGGGATTAATGATGTCTGGCGTCATTTTGATCAACGCTTTATGCACCCGGAAGATCTAGTTGACTTGGAAACCTTTCAACGCACGTATCAAGAGTTAATTGATCAAACAAAAGCACAAGTCAAAGGAATCGTTTTACTGAGTCCCTTTATGTTTGAAACCAATCCATCCGATCCGATGTTTGCTAAACTTGCCGATTACCAAGCCGTCGTCAAACAATTGGCACAAGAAAATCAACTACTTTATGTTGATTTTCAAGCCGCCGTTGACCAGTATTTAAAAGTCCAATCGAGTTATATTTTATCGAATGACCGAGTGCATCCGAATCAAAATGGCCATTTTTTACTCGCACATACATGGCTAAATGCGCTTGGCTTTGACTGGCGTAGTCCGAATGGAAATTAAAACAAGTACGGTCGAAACTTTGACTCCCCTACTAAATCAAATTTTTGAGGAGCAAACACTGGCCGCTGATTTTCCGTTAATCACCGACCAAATCTATGCACTTGCTGCTTGGGAAAACGATATAATTATTGGGGGCCTCGTCGCGAAACAAACATATGAATCCTTATATGTTCAACTTTTAGCCGTGCAGCCGACTTATCGTGGTCAGCAAGTCGGACGTCATTTACTAGAAGCCATTGAACAAATGGCCCAAGAACAAGATTTAATTCAGATAACATTAACGACAAAAAGTTACCAAGCCTTAGATTTTTATTTAAAGCACGGTTATGAAGTATTTGGCGAAGTGGCTGATTTACCGATGCGAGGGGTCACCAAATACTATTTAAAAAAACGTTTAAAAGCCTGACGAAAGAAGGGAACTTAATGCTTGAGCTACCAAAAAAAGGCACGGTTTTAAATAATCAGCAAATAACCGAAGTTTTTGGTTGTCAATTTGAAGGTGGGATTCGCAAATCAAAGAAAAATCACTTGTTAGTGCTAATCAATGATCCGAGTCAAAGGCTCTATCAAAATCGTTGGGAAAAAGACTGTTTGTACTTTACGGCCATCGGTAAACATGGCGACCAAAGCTTGGCGCATCCTTGGCAAAACCGAGATTTAGCTCAAGCCAAGGCAAAGCAGCAACGTGTTTTTTTATTTGAGAAGTTAAAACCAAGCCATTATTGTTTTCAAGGTGAAGTGCAGGTGGGTGCGCCTTTCACCGGAATTCAACCGGATGAAGCCGGTCATGACCGCCAAGTCTTTGTTTTTCCAATTCGCTTGCAAAAAGAATCAGGCTAAAAAACCAGTCATCTTGAAGATCGTCAGTGACTAAGGAAAATATCGGTAAAATCCTCCAGCCGCGTTTTAAAAAATAATAGCAGACCTTATAAATTCAGCCGCCATTTTTGCTTGTGGCAAGAATTTGTAAGGTCTATTGATTGTCAACTTTAGGTACAACTCTTCTGGTCAAACTATACAGGTTCGTAAGAATTTGCTATAGTAAAAGGAAACAAAGCGGGGGTGTGGGGATGAAGGAGAAGTATTTTCAATTATTAAAAGAGCAATTCACTGAAAAAGAAGATGTTTTAACTGAAATGATTAACTTAGAAGCGATTCTTCAATTACCAAAAGGCACGGAGCATTTTGTTAGTGATGTCCATGGGGAATTCGAAGCCTTTAATCACGTGTTGCGTAATGGGTCAGGCAGTGTCCGGGCTACTCGCCAGAAGAAGTGACTGACTTGTGCACTTTGATTTATTATCCACGGGAAAAAACGGCGCTTGAAAAAACTAGACACACAGATAAAGAGGCCTTGAATCAGTGGTATCGGGAACAAATTTACTTACTGAGTCAAGTAACGATTTATGCGGGGCGTAAGTACACCCGTTCAAAAATGCGGAAATCTTTCCCACCAAAATTTGCGTATATTATTGAAGAGCTTTTAAATGAAATGGCCAATAAAAAAGATAAAGTCGATTATTATACCTCAATTGTCGATAAAATTATTGAACTCAACCAAGCCAGTCGCCTCATTCGCGCCCTAGCGGCTTCGATTCAACGCTTAGTGGTTGATCATTTACACGTGGTGGGTGATATTTATGACCGCGGTCCGCAACCAGATGCAATTATGGAACGTTTGATTGGCCTTCATTCGGTCGATATTCAGTGGGGCAACCATGACATTGTTTGGTTAGCAGCCAAAGGTGGTTCCAAGCCAGCACTAATGAACTTGATTCGCATTCAAGCCCGTTATGGGAACTTAGCCATTTTAGAGGATCGTTATGGGCTTAATTTACGAACCTTGATTGAGTATAGCCAAAAATATTATGATTGCCTCCCAGCTTTTGAGCCTATTGTCGATGAAGAAGATGACTGTTCAACCAACGAGCGCTTATTGTGCAATCAAATCCAACAGGCATGTGCCATTTTACAATTTAAACTAGAAGGACAACTAATCAAGCGTCGACCGGATTTTCAAATGGCGCATCGTCTGGTGTTAGATAAAATTGATTACGAGTTACAAACCATTACGATTAAAGGTAAAAGGTATCCTTTAAATGATTTTATGGCGCCAACAATTGACCCGATGGACCCGTGTCGCTTAACGAGTGAAGAGGAAGCCTTGTTGACTCACTTGCTCACAAACTTTCAAGATTCGGAAAAACTCAGCCGTCATCTGGACTTTATGTTTGAAAAAGGACAGATGTATTTGTGTTATAATCAAAATTTATTGTTTCATGGCTGTATTCCCTTGCATGAAAATGGTGATTTCAAATCATTGCGCATTGAAAATCAAAGTTACGCCGGGAAAGAATTGCTTGATTTTTATCAAACGCAAGTGGCCCTTTGTTATCAAAACCCGAAAGTTTACGAGGATTTAGCGACGGATGTCATGTGGTATTTGTGGGTGGGTGAGTGTTCATCATTGTTTGGTAAAAAAGATATGACGACGTTTGAACGGTATTATATTTTAGATAAGCGTAGCCACCTAGAAGAAAAAAATGCGTATTATGAATTGCGGAATGAAGAAGAAATTTGTCAAGAAATTTTACAAGCTTTTGGTTTACCGAAAGAGGGTCACATTATTAATGGGCATACACCGGTGAAAGAAAAGCAAGGTGAAAGCCCGCTAAAAGCCAATAAGCGTCTGATTGTCATTGATGGTGGCTTTGCCAAAGCCTACCAAAAAACGACCGGAATTGCCGGCTATACCTTATTATCCAATAGTTACGGTATGCAACTAGCGGCTCACCAGCCCTTTACTTCAGTCCAAGATGCGGTTGAAAACGGCAGCGATATTCATTCTGTCATGCGGTTAGTTGAATCCGTGGAACAACGGAAAAAAGTGGCCGAAACCAATATTGGCCAAAAACTCAAACAAGAAAGCCAAGATTTACTTTATTTATATCAAAATTTTGATCGATTTTAAGAAATAAGGAGGAATTTTTATCAATCAGGATCAACTACTAGCTGAAAAGTTCGGCTACTCCGAGTTTCGACCTGGCCAGGAAGCCATTATTGAAAAAGTTTTACAAAAAGAAAACGTCTTAGGTATTATGCCCACTGGTGGCGGGAAATCGATTTGTTATCAATTACCGGCTTTAATGCTCGACGGATTAACGCTAGTTGTTTCTCCCTTAATCTCTTTAATGAAAGACCAAGTCGATCAGCTTAATGAGATGGGAATTCCAGCGACTTATATTAATAGTACCTTGACGCCACAAGAAACCAGTCGCACAAGGAGACGTGAAGTTATTATATGTAGCACCTGAACGCATGGCCTCGTATGATTTTCAAGAAATGCTACGTTACGTGCCCTTAAGTTTACTTGCAGTCGATGAAGCCCACTGTATTTCGCAGTGGGGTCATGATTTTCGTCCAAGTTATTTACGTGTCGCTGAAATGATTCAACAATTTGATCAGCAACCACCGATTATTGCGCTAACGGCGACTGCTACGCCGCAAGTCGCCCAAGATATTTGCGAACGGCTCGCGATTCCTTTAACCAATGAAGTGAAAACGGGTTTTGCACGCGAAAATTTAGCCTTTCAAGTGGTTAAAAACCAAAAAGACACCTATTTATTGCAGTATTTAAAGCTTAATCAAGGGCAAGCGGGAATTATTTATGCGAGTACCCGTAAAGAAGTGGAGCGTTTGGCGCATTTGTTGGCACACCATCGGGTGAAAGTTGGCAAATACCATGCGGGTTTAAGCGAAGCCGAGCGCTCAAAAAATCAAGAAGATTTTCTTTTTGATCGAACCGAAGTCATTGTGGCAACCAACGCGTTTGGGATGGGGATTAATAAAAGCAACGTGCGCTTTGTGATTCATGCTCAAATGCCAGGGAATTTAGAATCTTATTACCAAGAAGCTGGCCGTGCCGGCCGGGACGGCTTGCCCAGTGAGGCCATTTTAATGTACGGTGCGCAAGATGTGCAAATTCAACAATTTTTTATCGAGCAATCCGAAAGCGACTTAACTTATCGTCAAAGTGAGTACGTAAAGTTACAAGAAATGAATCAGTATGCCCATACCCAAATGTGTTTGCAACGTTATATTTTGCGATATTTTGGTGAAAACGGTCAGGATTGTGGCCGTTGTAGTAATTGTCTTGATGAACGTGAAGTGGTTGATATTACCATTGAAACGCAAAAAATCTTGTCTTGTGTCAAACGCATGGGGGAGCGCTTTGGCAAGTCACTCGTGGCCAAAGTACTGGGAG
>CAYNOA010000036.1:12978-13263 GCA_964398695.1 uncultured Enterococcus sp.
GCTTTGAGACCTTACCAACCTATGGCTTAATGAAAGATTGGACGCAAAAAGATTTAACGGGACTCATTGACTATTTAACGGCCGAAGGGTATCTCACACCCTCTGAAGGACAATTCCCGACGTTAGCAGTTGCACCTTTAGGGGTAAAAGTCTTATTGGGTGAAGAAAAAGTCAGCCGGAAACAAACGGTCGTGAAGCAACTCGTGGCCAATGACGAGTTGTTTGAAGAATTACGGCAACTCCGCTTAACTTTAGCGCAAGAACAAAGTTTGCCACCATACATTA
>CAYNOA010000037.1:0-3321 GCA_964398695.1 uncultured Enterococcus sp.
ATATTCCACGAACTTGAGTAGAAATATTTTGATATTTCTCTTTTGATGACGGTTTATAAACCACTAAAATCTTGCCAATTATTTGAACTACTTGGCAAGCCAATTGTTCTTCTAATACGGTTGCAACTTCTTCTGGGACTTCATCTGTATTTTGTAATAAACTAACTTTAATTAATTCACGTTTTTCTAAGGCTTCACCAATTTGATGAATCATTGCCTCGTTTAAACCACCTTTGCCAATTTGAAAGATTGGTTTCAAATGATGGGCTTCACTTCTTAAAAAACGTTTTTGTTTTCCTCTTAATTCCATTTTCTATACCCCTTAAATTAATGCTTTTCTTTTTAGTACGGCCACACCTTTTGGTGCCCAGCCGGCAATTACACATGGTTTCGTAATGGTCACCCAACCTAAACCTGAAAAAACAATATCCGTTTTTTCTTTAATAGAAAACTCATAACGAACCAGTTCAGGAAAATCTTTTACTTCATTCGGACGCGGTGGTTGCAATAAGCCCCCAACGTGTTTTTGGTAAAATTCGGTTGCTTTTTCTAATTTTGTTCGATGAATTTCTAAGTCATTGGATAAATAAGCCACAAAGGGACTTCTTTCTCCTTGAATAAAATCAAAACGTGCTAAGCCTCCTAAAAATAACGTTTGTCCAGGGTTCAGTTGGTAGGTTTTAGGTTTGATTTCCTTGTGTGGCGCCACAATTTTCAAATCTTTTTCTCCTAAATAATGCGCCATTTGATGACGGTGGATAATCCCTGGTGTATCAATTAAAAAGTGCCCATCTTCTAGTGGAATTTCGATTTTATCTAGTGTCGTACCAGGAAAACGTGAAGTCGTGATTAATTCTTGAACGCCGGCCGTTTGCTTAATAATTTGATTAATTAAGGTGGATTTCCCAACGTTTGTCACACCAACAACATAGACATCTTTGCCTTGACGGTATTTTTCAATTACTTCAAGTAAAGTAGCTAACTCGCCCGGCTTTTTGGCACTTGTTAGTAAGACATCGACTGGACGCAAGCCCACTTCATGGGCTCGCTCTTTCATCCATTGGGTTAACTTCGAAGCTTTTAATGATTTTGGTAAAATATCGACTTTATTCCCAACTAATAAAACCGGGTTGCCTCCCACAAAGCGATGTAGCCCAGGAATCAGAGAACCATTAAAATCAAAAATATCAACCACATTCACAATCAACGCTTCTTTTTCACCAATTTCATTTAAAAGACGTAAAAAATCATCATCCGTTAAAGAAACGTCTTGAATTTCGTTGTAGTGACGCAAACGAAAACATCTTTGACAATAAACTTCTCCAGATTCAAGCCCTTTTTCTAAAGCCGATTGTGGGGTAAAGCCTAATTTGGTTTTGTCCTTCGTTTGAATGGTCACACCACAACCAATACATTGGATTTTTTCCGTCATTTTAACTCTCCTTGCCATCTCATCTCAGGGTTATTCGCCAGTAAATACTTCATAATTCTTCTTTCCATAAAACGATTAAATTTTGTATTCCAAGCATCAGTTGCTACAATTGGTTTTACCAGAACACTTTTGACGGCTGCACTGTTGGCTGCTTTAATATCCGTCATTATTTGATCCCCAATCATAATAACTTCTGTTGGCTGTAAGTTTAATTTTTTTAACGCTTGATGAATGCCTCGTGGAAAAGGCTTTAACGCACGGGAAATAAAATCAAGTTGCAGTGATTGTAGTGCCTGTTCAACTCTAGCATGACTATTATTTGAAATCACAATCACTGGAATCTGAGCCTCTTTCATGGCTTGTAACCATTGTTTTAGCTCTGTGGTCCCGTCTGGGTTATCCCAAGCAATTAACGTATTATCAAGGTCTGCCAAAACCGCTTTTACTCCTTGTTTTTTGAGTTGGTCTGGCGTTATTTGATAAATTGCTTCAACCATCCAAGTTGGTTTGTATTTTAGAAACATACTTTCTCCTTTTATTAAAAAATCAAGGAGCACTCATTCGTACTCCTCAACCGTTTATTATACAACAAAACTAGCATAAAAAAAAGTTATTGAAGCGATTATTTAATAGACTTCTTCATTTTTCATCGATTGATTTAAAATTTGTTCATGCGCATTCGGAGTAGCAGCTAAACAAAATTCTCTTTCATCTAAATTTAAGAGCGTGCCATTTAAATTGGTGACTTTCATCCCGAGTGTTTCAACCAAAATGCTACCTGCTGCATAGTCCCAAGGGGCAAGATTTGAAACGTAACCCACTCTACGACCTAAAGCCAAATGAATGAATTCAACGCCAGCACAACCACACATCCGAATGCCCATGGCAAGATCGCCAATCCCTTGTAAATTGGCAATATTATGGGCGTACATTTTCGCATTAACACCAAGCAAGCCTTCTTCTAAGTATAAATTACTACTTTGTGGTGCACGCTCTTCATTGACAAAAACACCAATCGAAGGACCACCCCAAAGGAATTCACCTTTCATGACATCATAAATGAAGCCTAAAACGCCCCTTCCTTCTTCATAAATCGCTATCATCACACAAAAATTTTCACCTTCTAAAACAAAATTCATCGTTCCATCAATTGGATCAATCACAAAAACACGTCCCGAAAAATCTTCAAGTGTATGCTGGCCATTTTCTTCTCCTAAAATCTTGGCATCTGCATCAAAGTCCATAATTTTAGCGACTAAAAAGTCTTGGATTTCTTTATCTAAGTTTGTGACTAAATCCGTCCGACTCAATTTGGTTTCTACGTGTAATTTTTCTTCAAGCAACGCTTCTTTTAGACGCTCGCCCGCTTCAAGCATCCAACTTTTCACTTCATTGATTAAAATTTGCACTTCGATCACCCTTTCATTTTCAAAATCTTTTTTTCATTTTTTTTGGCATTCTGAAGTGTTTGATACAAAGAATAGCCCGCTGTTTGTTCAAACTCGCGACCTAATTGACGTTCTTCTCCGATACTGCGAACAACTTTTTTAAAGGTTTGGTACTTTTCCAAAAATAGTTGGTTGTCAATGCCTTTTTCATAGGCTTGTTCTAGCGCTTGCCAAAGAGCCATTACTTGAACCATTTCTTCAGTCGTCCAATCCAAATCAAGCGGGTATTGATAATCTTTCATTTTACTCCTACGTCCTTTTTTCATATTTAATAGTGTTAGTTTATCATACTTTTAGCACAAAAAAAAACAAAAGACGCCTCCTCTATCAAAGGAAAACGTCTTTTATCTGACTTAAATTCTTTTTTTACGCATGAATTGGCAAGCCTAAAGCAAGTTCAGCTGCATCCATCACGATTTCACCTAATGACGGGTGTGGATG
>CAYNOA010000037.1:3331-7271 GCA_964398695.1 uncultured Enterococcus sp.
GAATCGTTAACGCAATATCTTCTGCGTTCATACCAGATTCAATCGCTAAAGCTAATTCAGAAATAATATCTGACGCACCAACACCCGCTACTTGAGCACCAATGATTACATGATCTTCAATCGTTGTTACTAAGCGTACAAAGCCTTCTGTTTTCCCTAATGATAAGGCACGACCATTGCCGGCAAATGGGAATTTAATTGCTTTGGCTTCAAAGCCTTGTGCTTTCGCTTCTGCGATGGTTAAACCAACTGAAGCAAGTTCTGGATCAGTGAAAGCCACCGCAGGCATTGCTTTGTAATCAACTTCAACTTTTTTACCAGAAATCGTTTCAGCTGCAATTTTCGCTTCATAGCTTGCTTTATGCGCAAGCGCTGCGCCCGGAACAATATCACCAATCGCGAAAATGTTTGAAACGTTTGTACGACCTTGTTTGTCAACCGGGATTAAGCCACGTTCGCCAATTGTTACGCCTGCTTGTTCTAAGCCCATATCGTCAGTATTGGGACGACGACCAACAGTTACCATCACATAATCGGCGGTAATGCTTTCTTGTTTGCCATCAACTTCATAGTTAATCGTTACGCTATCACCATTGTCAACGGCTTCTTTGGCCATTGCTTTGGTAACAATTGTGACTGCTTTTTTAGCAAAGTCTTCTTCAACAATTTTTACCATGTCTTTTTCATAGGTTGGTAAAATTTGTGGTGAGCCTTCTAAAATCGTCACTTCAGCACCTAGGTTGGCATAGGCGCCACCTAGTTCGGCACCAATCACGCCGCCACCAATAATAACTAATTTTTTAGGTACTTCTTTTAAGTTTAATCCACCCGTTGAATCGAGTACACGGCCACCAAATTTGAAACCTGGAATCTCAATTGGACGAGAACCGGTTGCAATAATGGCGTGATTAAATTCATAAGTTTGGGCAGAATCTTCTTTAATTACACGTAAAGTTTTCTCATCTACAAAGAATGCTTCTCCTTCGATGACTTCCACTTTATTTTTTTTCAAGAGGAAACTAATGCCTGATGTTAATTTATTAACAACGCCATTATCTTTCCACTCTTGAGTTTGGGCAAAATCAAGCGTCACATTATCAGCCGTTACACCAAACATTTGTGAATGGAGTGCTTCTTGGTAATGGTGGCCCGCTGCAATTAAAGCTTTTGAAGGAATACAACCAACGTTCAAACAAACGCCACCAATGTATTCACGTTCAATAATAGCCACTTTTTGTCCCATTTGCGCAGCACGGATGGCAGCTACATAGCCACCAGGTCCTGCTCCGATTACAACTGTATCTAATTCTAAGGCGAAATCTCCAACTACCATTTGTTTATCATCCTTCCATCAATAGTAACTCTGGATCTGCTAACAGACGTTTAATATTGTTCATTGCTTTTTGAGCAGTCGCTCCGTCAACAATACGGTGGTCAAAACTTAATGATAACTTCATTACGCGACCTACCACAATTTCACCTGCTGCATTAACTACTGGTTGTTGCGCAATTGTACCTACACCTAAAATCGCTACTTCTGGGTAGTTAATTACCGGTGTGAACCAAGCACCACCTACAGAACCGATATTGGTAATCGTTACGGTGCCATTACGCATATCTTCTGCTGCTAATTTGCCTTCATGCGCTAAAGCAGCTTTACCGTTAATTTCATCTGCAATAGCAAACAGTCCTTTGCGATCTGCGTCTTTTACGTTTGGTACGTATAAACCGTGATCGGTATCTGTTGCAATCCCAATGTTATAGTAGTTTTTGTAAACAATTTCTTGTGCTGCATCATCAATTGACGCATTCATAACTGGGAATTTCTTCATTGTTGCAGTTAAAGCTTTCACAACATATGGTAAGAAAGTCAATTTTGTGCCGTTCGCGGCAGCAATGTCTTTAAATTTCTTACGTTGATCCCATAGATTTGACACTTCCACTTCGTCATGTAAAGTCACATGAGGTGCGGTGTGTTTGCTATTAACCATTGCTTTAGCAATTGCTTTACGCGTTGGGGTCATTTTTTCACGTGTTTCTAATTCTGCTACGTTTGATACAAATGGTTTTGGAGTAGCTTTTGGTGCCACGGCTGCTTGAGCCGGTGCTGCTACTTCAACAGCGGTCTCTTGAGCTACTGCTGGAGTTGCTACTACTGGAGTTACTACTGCTGAACCGCCAGCTAGGAATGTTTCGATATCCGCTTTAGTGATGCGTCCACCTTTACCAGTTGGTGTTACAAGTGTAATATCTACTGATTTTTCACGCGCAAATTGACGCACTGAAGGCATCGCTAGAACGCGCTTGCTAGGTGCTCCTGTTGGTGCGGCTGGTGCTACTGACGATGTTGCTGTTGAAGCTGCTGATGCTTGCGCTACAGGAGCTGCTACCGGCGCACTAGCAGAAGCTGTATTATGTCCTGGTGCATCAATTTCAACTAAGACATCACCAACGTTTGCAACTACCCCTTCAGCCACTAAAATATTTTTAACGGTTCCAGTAACGGGTGAAGGGATTTCCTCTACTGATTTATCATTTTGTACTTCTAATAATGTATCGTCTTCATTGATTGTATCGCCTGCTTTGACGAACCATTTCACGATTTCACCTTCTGCAATGCCTTCACCAATATCTGGTAATTTAAATTGGAAGACACCTTCTCCACTTGCGGCAGCAACTGGTGCTTCTGCTACAGGCGCACTAGCTGGTGCATCGTCTTCGTGTCCTGGTGCATCAATTTCAACTAGAACGTCGCCTACGTTTGCAACAACGCCTTCACTGACTAGAATATTTTTAACTACTCCAGTGACTGGAGATGGGATTTCTTCTACTGATTTATCATTTTGTACTTCTAATAACGTATCGTCTTCATTGATTGTATCGCCTACTTTGACGAACCATTTCACGATTTCGCCTTCTGCAATTCCTTCACCAATATCTGGTAATTTAAATTGAAATGCCATGTTTAATATCTCCCTTTCTCGCTTCTTTGATTAGAAGTTTGCGATTTCTCTTACTTTTTCTTCGATGTCTTTTGCATTCGGTAACCATGCACCTTCTGCTTGACCAAATGGGAAAACAGTATCTGGAGCAGAAACACGACCAATTGGTGCTTCTAATGAAAGAATTGAACGTTCAGCAATTTCAGCTGCAACTTGTGCGCCAACTCCGGCTTGTTTTTGTGCTTCTTGCACAACAACGACACGGCCTGTTTTTTCAACAGAAGCAATAATTGTTGCAATATCTAATGGGGCAACTGTTCGTAAGTCGATAATTTCAACGTCGATATTTTCTTTTGCTAAAACATCGGCTGCTTTGATTGCTTCACGAACCATCGCACCATAAGTAATAATAGAAACGTCTTTTCCTTCACGCGTAATTCCCGCTTTGTCTAAAGGAACAGTGTAAGATTCTTCTGGCACTTCCTCACGGAAAGAACGATATAATTTCATGTGCTCTAAGAAAACAACTGGGTCATTGCTTCGAATTGAAGCGATTAATAAACCTTTTGCATCATATGGGTTTGATGGAATAACGACACGAATACCAGGAGATTGGGCAATTAAACCTTCTAAGTTATCTGAGTGTAGTTCCGGTGTATGAACCCCACCACCAAATGGTGAGCGAATAGTAATTGGTAATTGACGAGTGCCACCCATACGGTAACGCGTACGTGCCATTTGTGCAACAACTTCATCCATTGCTTCAAAAACGAAACCGAAGAATTGTAGTTCAGGAACTGGACGGTAACCTTCTAAGGCTAAACCAAAAGCTAAACCGGCAATTCCAGACTCGGCTAATGGCGTATCAAATACGCGGTCTTCACCAAATTTTTCTTGTAACCCTTCAGTTGCACGGAAAACCCCGCCGTTTTTACCAACGTCTTCACCGAACATAATTACATTTTTATCATCTGCTAATTCACAAGCAAGCGCATCGG
>CAYNOA010000037.1:7281-9264 GCA_964398695.1 uncultured Enterococcus sp.
TAATCGCTTGGATCATTGTTTTTTGTGCCATGTTTATTTCGACTCCTTCGCTTCAAAAATTTCAATTTGCTCTTTAATGCTTTGTGGTTGTACTTCAAACATTGATTTTAAGAAATCAGAAACTTTTTGTTTTGGTTGTTTATCTGCTTCAGCGATAGCTACTTTAATTTCTTCACGAGTTGCTTCAATCACTGCTTCTTCTTTTGCTTCATTCCATAAGCCTTTTGCTTCTAAGTATTTACGGAAACGAATCAATGGATCTTTTGCTACCCATTCATCATCCATGTCTTTTGAACGGTAACGGGTTGGATCATCACCTGATAATGTATGTGGGCCATAACGGTAAGTCATTGTTTCAATTAAAACAGGGCCATTTCCTGCAATTGACCAATCACGCGCCATTTTAGTTACTGTATAAACTGCTAGTGGATCCATTCCGTCCACTTGAATACCAGGAATACCGGCAGCAACTGCTTTTTGAGCTAAAGTAATCGCAGCTGATTGTTTTTCACGAGGAGTTGAAATCGCAAAGCCGTTATTTTGAATAAAGAATACTGCGTTTGCTTTGTATGCGCCCGCAAAGTTAATTCCTTCATAGAAATCACCTTGTGAAGAACCACCATCGCCCGTATAAGTAAAGACCACGTTTGGTTTATTACGCATTTTTAAACCTAAAGCAACGCCAGCTGCCTGAACATATTGTGCCCCAATAATAATTTGTGGCGGTAAAGCTTGTAATGATTCAGGATATAAGTTACCAGCCACGTGACCACGTGACCATAAGAATGCTTGTGATAATGGTAAACCATGTTTAATTAATTGTGGTACATCACGATATCCTGGTAATAATACGTCTTCTTTTTCAAAAGCAAAATGACTTGCTAATTGACTTGCTTCTTGTCCAGCAGTTGGTGCGAAGAAACCTAAGCGACCTTGGCGGTTTAAAGCAGTTGAACGTTGATCAAGTACACGTGACCACACCATACGAGTCATCAACTCTACTAATTCTTCATCTGTTAAATCAGGGACTAACGCTTCGTTTACAACGTTCCCATCTTTATCTAATGCTTGATACATTGGAAAATCCGAATGTGCCTTGTCAAGTAACGCTTGGAAGTCAATTGTTTTTTTCTTTGCCATCTTGTCACACTTTCCTCTCTTAATTCAATTCTTTCTAGTTGGTTAATTGCAACAGTGATTATTTTCTGTATCACTGTTATTGTCAATCACAATATTAAATTATCACTTTTACTCAATAAAGACAAGTAATAAGTTTTAGAATTTTAACTTATCTTGTTTAAAAAAAGACTGATACATCCACTATCCTTTAGTGAAATACATCACATTTTATAAACCGTTTTCATTTATTTTGTAAAATAATAATACAGAAAGCTGAAACAATCATACACAGAGCTGTATCTTCCCCTCATTAACAGATAAATACAATCATGTGAAAATGCAATCGATAACAGGTTATTTCAGAAAACTAAAACAGTTGAAATAAAAAAAGAAACAGATTCCTTTTTTTAAAAAAGAGAAGCTGTTTCTTTCATCTAGTAAAAGAATGATTTTCTAAAAGCTGTTTTAGCCTTTTTGAATTATAGCCATTCTCCGGTCACGCGAATATAAATTCGTTTGGCCCCTTCAAGCGTCAATAGGTAGGCAATCACAATACCCGCAAACCATAACCAATAGTTCGCAGGCAAGGTCGTAAATTCAAAGAAACTGGCCAACGGTGTGCTTACAATCAGAACGCCGGTTAAAATTACTGCCAGACTGGCTAACACAACGGGCAGAGAGGGGCGACTGTCGATAAAAGGCAGTTTTCTTGTTCGAACCATAGAAACAACTAACGTTTGTGTCACTAACCCAACCATAAACCACCCTGTTTGGAAAAGTGCTTGTTCGGCAATTGTGTTGGCAGAAAAAACATTCCACATCACAATAAAAGTTAGAATATCAAAAATACTACTGACTGGACCA
>CAYNOA010000037.1:9274-13126 GCA_964398695.1 uncultured Enterococcus sp.
GACGGTGAATTTAAGCAAGCCACGGATGCGCCATTTGACGGGTGTCGCCAACTCTTCTTCATCTACGTTATCCCAAGGAATCGTCAATTGCGCCATATCATACACAAGGTTTTGAACTAATAATTGAATTGACAGCATCGGTAAGAAGGGTAAAAAGGCGCTGGCCGTTAAGATGGCAAAGACGTTGCCAAAGTTTGAACTAATCGTAATTTTAATGTATTTCATCATATTACTAAATACTTTGCGACCTTCAACCACACCATGATCTAAAACATCTAAACTTTTCTCAAGCAAAATAATTGAGCTGGCATCTTTGGTAATATCAGCTGCCGTATCGACCGAGATACCAACATCTGCACTTCGAAGTGCTGGTGCATCATTAATCCCATCGCCCATAAAACCAACCGTATGCCCTTTTGCTTGTAACGATTCAATAATACGTGATTTTTGGAGTGGATTTAGTTTAGCAAATAAATGAATTTGCTCAACTTGATTTTTTAACTCTTCATCGGTTAATGCATCAATTTGTGTGCCTAATAAGTAATGATCGGCTTCAATCCCAACATCATTACAAACTTTTTTTGCGACGATTTCATTGTCACCGGTTAATACTTTTACGCTCACTCCATGTTGGTGTAACGAATGAATCGCCGTTTTAGCCGATGATTTTGCTGGATCTAAAAAGCCCATAAAACCAATAATCGTCATTTCTTTTTCATCTGCCACGGAATAAACGGCATCACTATGTGCATCTTTTTTAACTGCAACAGTCAAAACACGCATGCCTTGTTCATTTAAGACTTTATTTACTTTCCGCATTTGTTCACGCAATAAATCTGTAATCGGTTGAACGACGCCCTCGATTTCTACAAAAGAGCATACCTCTTCCATTTCTTCGACGGCCCCTTTCGTAATCATTAATTGGTGGCCATCCGCGTTGACAACGACCGTCAATCTTCTACGCGAAAAGTCAAAGGGAATCTCATCAATTTTGATGATTTCTTTGAAGGGTAACTTTCTTTCTTTTTCTTCATAATAATTAATGACAGCAATATCCATTAAGTTTTTCCAACCCGTTTGGTAAGAAGAATTGATAAAAGTATAATCTAAAACATCTTGGTTATTCTTTCCTAAAGGATTTAAATGTTGCACTAAGACCACTCGATCTTCTGTGATTGTTCCGGTTTTATCGGTACAAAGTACATCCATACTGCCTAAGTTTTGGATGGAAGGCAGTTCTTTTACAATGACTTTTTGTTTGGACAGAGCAATGGCTCCTTTGGCCAAGTTGCTTGTTACAATCATTGGGAGCATCTCTGGCGTAAGCCCGACAGCGACAGCAATGGCAAAGAAGAACGCCGCCGTCCAATCACCTTTCGTTAGACCATTTAATAAGAAAACGATAGGAAATAATACGACGACCATGCGCAATAACAATTTACTAACTTTAATTAAGCCTTGGTCAAATGAAGTCTTCCCACGACTTTTTGTCGCATTTTTAGCAATATCACCAAAAAAAGTGTTTTGACCTGTTTTTAAAATAATCGCTTTTCCTTGACCACTTAAAACATCGGTGCCCATGAAAACTAAGTCTTGCATATCAATTGCTGAAATGTTTTGATCGTTTTTCTCAATTCCTGCCTCAACGAATTTTTCAACCGGCATGGATTCACCCGTTAATGAAGATTGATTAATAAATAAATCATTGGTCCAAATTAATACGGCATCCGCTGGAATCATATCCCCGGTAGCTAAAGTCACAATATCGCCTGGAACCACCTCATCCATTGGAATTTCTTCGGTCACGCCATTTCGGGTCACGGCACAGGTATTTTCAATTAACTCTTTTAGCGCTTCGCTAGCTTGTTGCGAACGATACTCTTGAATAAAAGTAATAATCACACTGGCTAAAACCATTAACCCCATCACAATGGCTGCTTCATAATCTTTGGTTAATGCTGAAACAAGCATCAAACCTAGCAAGACAAGTACAAAAGGGTCTTTAAAAGCGGATAAAAAAATCAACCAAGGGGGTGTGGGTTTTTCCGCATCCACCTTATTTGGCCCAAATTCTTCTAAACGCTCCAAGGCATCTTCATTCGAAAGCCCCTGGACGGATGTTCTTAATTCCATATACAGTTCTCGTTCAGAAAGAAGTGCTAATTTTTTTAATTCTTGTTCTTTTAAATTTATTTTTTTCATCCGGTTCATTCCTCCTCGTATTTATGCCAGGAATGAAATTTGACTTCCTCCTAGCAGTGGGTCTATTTCTTTATTTATCTGGGGACTGGGATAATCCATCATTTTACCGCCTTTCTTGTTGGATGCGACAAAAAAACGCACACTCAACAACGAGTATGCGTGAAAATCCATAATCATCGTTGAGCTTTAGCACTATAAAGCGTAGATAGCAATTCTTCTTGCTTATCAGCTACATTATGAATAACCTTCGCGATTATTCCTGTTCAACCAACTAAGAGTCTCTCGATTCTTTCGCGGCAGCAGCTTATTTCTTTATAGGAGCCTCACCTAACAATTATTTAATTCACTTATTACTATAGACTGCTTTATCAACGATGTCAACTCAGACAAAAAAACTGGTTGATTCCTTCTAGCAATCAACCAGAAATAGTTTACATGGTTTAAATGGCTTAAATGGTTTACATAATTTAAATATGTTAAACAGACAAACGAAAAATACGAGCGATACTGCTTGTTTAGCCGTTTATTTTTTCACTACTAATTTTTTGAAGAATAAAATGAAAAAAGCTAGAAAAGAAGGTGCGCTTCTTTTCTAGCTTTTAGCTTATTTTTTGACTAAATAGTATCTCCATTAAAGATTGAGTTCTTCACAATCACATAATCGACTTTACGAATCGCTTCTAAGTCATTGCCTCCTGCATAAGAGATCGAAGACTGTAAATCTTGTTGCATCTCAACTAAAGTATCTTTTAAAGAACCTTTATGCGTCACCCAAATTTTCTTGCCTTCAACGTTTTTCTTTTCGCCTTTTTGGAATTCAGAAGCGGAACCAAAATATTCTTTATAGACGATGCCATTTTCAACCTTTGTTTCACCTGGTGATTCTTCGTGACCGGCAAATAAAGAACCAACCATCACCATTGTTGCACCAAAACGAACCGATTTTGCAATATCGCCGTGATTACGAATGCCTCCGTCAGCAATAATTGGTTTACGAGCCGCTTTTGCACACCATCTTAAGGCTGCTAATTGCCAACCGCCAGTACCAAAACCTGTTTTTAGTTTAGTAATACACACTTTACCAGGTCCAATCCCAACCTTTGTTGCGTCTGCACCCGCATTTTCTAATTCCCGAACAGCTTCTGGTGTTCCGACGTTTCCAGCAATTACAAATGTTTCTGGAATCACTTTCTTAATATGTTGGATCATACGAATCACTGAATTTGAATGTCCATGAGCAATATCAATCGTAATATAATCTGGGACCACATTTTCTGATGCTAATTGTTCAACGAAGCCATATTCATAATCTTTTACACCGACACTAATTGAAGAAATGTAGCCTTGTTCTCTCATTCTTTTAATAAATGGAATTCGACTTTCTTCATCAAAACGGTGCATAATATAAAAATAACCATTTTTAGCTAAAAACTCGGCGATTGATTCATCCACAATTGTTTGCATATTGGCAGGAACCACTGGCATTTTAAAAGAATGTTTCCCTAAAGTGACTGTTGTATCACACTCCGAACGGCTATTCACAATACACTTATTGGGAATTAACTGAATATCCTCATAATCAAAAACTTGCATATCAAACATCAAAAAACATCCTCTCAGATTTCTTATTAAAGATATTTAAGCGTTTTT
>CAYNOA010000038.1:0-3733 GCA_964398695.1 uncultured Enterococcus sp.
ACCCGATTTTTCTACTTTTTTGACTACGATTTGTTCCAAAATGGTTTGACTCAAAGCCAAACGACTATTACGTAAAAGAACAATGCCATTACCACTTGCCAAATGAAGCAAAACCACTTGGTTACCAGGAACAATCCCTAAATGATTTAAATGTCGTTTGATCGCCTCTTCCGCAATAATTTTATCCACTTGATACACCACTTGTAAGGGTATTTGAGCTAACGTTTGCATTGACTTCTCCTTTTCTCAAATGCGATTGAGAATTATTCTCAGTTAAAGATACTGCTTTTCCTTTCAAATGTCAATGGATTTTGTGAATAAAATACTTAACAAAAGATTGATTTTACTTGGAGTTAATAACAAATATGTTGTTTTTTTGCTTATGTTTTCACAGAGTATTTTGCTATTTGTTCGTCAATAAAGGGCTGTGACTCATTTTGGTCACAGCCCCTCTTAAATAAGAATGATTTTTTTATTCAAATACATTCAAAATTAATTCAACGTAACGTTCCAAATATTCTTGATCGATTGCATCATAACAACCAATTTGACTACTATCAATATCTAAAACGCCAAGCAAACGGCCCTCTTTAACCATTGGAACAACAATCTCAGACATCGCTGCCGCATCACAAGAAATATAATTGGCATGTGTTTTGACATTTTCAACAATCAATGTTTGTTGTTTTTCGGCCGACTCCCCGCAAACCCCTTTGCCCATTTTAATCCGTGTACAAGAAACTCGCCCTTGAAAGGGCCCCAAAACTAACTCACCATCTTCAAATAAATAATAGCCAGCAAAGACCGTCGCTTTTAAGGTCTCGTTTAAAAGCGCGGCTGAATTACTTAATGTTGCGAGCCAATGCTTTTCTGCTTCAATCAACCCTTGTTGTTGCAACAAAAGAAGGGCATACGCTTGCTTTTTTTCTTCTATATTTTTCCACATGATTTCCTTACTCCTTTTTTGGTCATTTGTTTATCTCAAATAAAACAACAATATTTCAATTAGATTAAATCTATCAATTTCTTCTTACTTTTTCAATCAAAAGGGCATAAAAATCCAAATTTTGTGTATAATCAGAGGCGTGATAAAAAAAGTTAGTGAGGTCCTTATGCTTAAATTAAAGAAAGTTGCCATTTTAACACTCACTGCAACCTTACTTTTCAGCTCAGCAGCTGTCTCGTTTGCAGATGAATATGACGATAAAATCCAGAAACAAACGGAAAAGATTTCGACTTTAGAAAATGATCAAAAAGTCGCCGAAGAAACATTGAGCGCTTTAAAACAGCAAGTTGCGCAAATTGAAACAGAAGTGGCACAAGTCTTTGCTGAAAAAACAACCGAAGAAGAAAAACTCAATGAAATGAATCTAGAGATTGCCGATTTAAAAGTCGCAATTGAAAAAAGAAATAATCAATTATCGGAACAAGCCCGTGACGTGCAATTAAATCAAACTTCTAGTAATTTATTAGAAGTGGTCCTAGGTTCTGATTCCATTAGTGAAGCGTTTGGTCGTGCCGTTGCGGTTACTACCATTGTTCACGCAAACAACGAAATTATCGAGAAACAAAAAACAGATCAAGAAAAATTAGAAAAATTAGTCGTTGCTAGTCAAAAACGTCTTAAAGTAATTGAAGAAAAAAGTCAGTTGCTAAAAGAAAAACAAGCAGCGTTAGTGACAGCTCGGCTTGACCAAGAAGTTGCAATCAATGAATTAGAAAGCATGATTGCAACCGAGAAAGAACAAAAAGAACTTTATGAAGCGCAAAAAGTCGAAGCACAAAAAAAACGTGAAGCCCAACTAAAAGCCCTTGCCGAACAACAGGCCCAAGAAGAAGCTGCACGCCAAGCACTGGCTGAACAACAAGCCAAAGAAGAAGTGCTAGCTATTCAAAATGTAAGCAATCCAACCACTTCGAATGCTAATAGTGGTTCAAGCGTTTCAAATACGACAAGTACACCCGAACAAGTAATGCCTACTACATCAAGTATCGCCGCGCCAAGTGCTTCAAGTGGTTGGGGATTACCAGTAAGTAGCGTTTCTGTTTCTAGTCCTTTTGGTTGGCGAAGCAATCCATGGGGAACCGGCGCCGCTGATTTACATGACGGCATCGATTTAGTCGGTTCTACTGGCACACCAATTTATGCTTCTCGTGCAGGAACAGTCGTTGAAGTGAGTTATCATTCAAGCGCGGGTAACCATGTTATTATTGATCACGGTGATGGTTACTATTCTTACTATTTACACTTGAGTAGCTTCAGTGTTTCTGTTGGTCAAAGCGTGAATCAAGGAACAGTCGTTGGTGGCATGGGCACAACCGGAAATTCAACGGGCGTCCATTTACACTTTGGTGTTTCAACGAGTCTTTGGAGTAATTTTGTTGATCCTGCCCCTCTTTTAGGTATTTAATAACTAGATATTTAATAACAAACAAAAACAGAACTGGGACAGAAGATCCATCGTCACAGTTCTGTTTTTTTGACAAATAAATAATCTGATAGCCGTCACTTCTTCCTTACACTTGAAGAAGTGGGACGTTTTTTGTCATAATCTTTTTTCACTTGTTTTATTTAATGACCATCACATTACACAACGCATGATTCACTACATAAGCCGTCGTTGAGCCTACGAGCGCTTGAGTAATTGCCCCTTTGCCTGTTGAGCCCATTATAATTAAATCAATTTTGTATTCTTCTGGAATATCAACTGCGATTTTACGTTTTGGCGAACCAATCTCAACCACGGTTTCAACCGTTTCAATCCCTGCTTCTTTGACTTCTTGGACTTTTTTAATCATGAAATCTTCGACAAATGCTCTTTCCTCACTTAATAACTTCGAAAAAGAATATGCACTCGTTGTTAACTCGATGTCATTAATAATCCAAGTTAAATAAAGTGTCGCGTTATTTCTTTTCGCAATTTCGATTGCTTCTTTAAATGCTTTTTCTGACTGTGCGGAACCGTCTAATGCTACTAAAATTTTCTTGTATTCTGCCAACATAGTGTAAGCGCCTCCTTTTTCTTATATTATAACATGCTTACTTCTATTATTGAAATATTTACTCGTCTTTGAAAACTAGTATTCTGAAAGTAAGCATGCTAAAATAGACAAGATGTTAGAAGAAATGAGGGAAAACTGTGACAGAATATTTAAACGTAGGAAAAATTGTCAATACGCATGGCATTCGTGGCGAAGTCCGCGTCATCTCACAAACGGACTTTCCAGAAGAACGCTACAAGAAAGGTGCCAAATTGACCCTTTTTCGTGAGGGAAAGCAACCTTTAGTATTGGTTATCGCAAATCACCGCAAGCATAAAAACTTTGATTTATTAACTTTTGAAGGTTACCCAAACATTAACGATGTTGAGGTCTTTCGTAACGGTATTTTAAAAGTCGCCGAAGAAGATTTAACCGATTTAGAGGAAAATGAATTTTATTATTATGAAATTATTGGCCTCCCCGTGATTGATGAAAACGGTCAAGTGCTTGGGAAAATCAAAGAAATTCTTTCTCCTGGGGCCAATGATGTTTGGGTGGTTCAAAGAAAAGGTCAAAAAGATGCACTCATCCCCTATATCGAATCTGTGGTGAAGAGAATTGATTTAGAAAACGAAGAAATTCACGTTGAAATTCCAGAAGGGTTGTTAGACGATGCGGATTGATGTATTAACTTTATTTCCTCGAATGTTTGAAGGCCCCATGGGTGAGTCGATTATCGGCAAAGCGCGTG
>CAYNOA010000038.1:3743-10200 GCA_964398695.1 uncultured Enterococcus sp.
TTTCGTGATTTTTCCGATAATAAACATCAAACCGTGGACGACTATCCTTATGGCGGTGGTGCCGGCATGTTGTTAAAAGTGCAACCAGTCTATGAAAACTTGGAAACGATTAAACAAGCGACGCCAACCACAAAAAAACGAATTATTTTATTGGATCCAGCCGGTAAGCCTTTTAACCAAGCAATGGCCGAAGAATTTGCCCAAGAAGAACACTTAATTTTCATTTGTGGCCACTATGAAGGCTACGACGAACGCATTCGCTCATTTGTAACCGATGAAGTATCTTTAGGTGATTATGTCTTAACAGGTGGCGAGTTAGGCGCAATGGTGATGATTGATGCCACGGTGCGTTTATTACCAGAAGTGTTAGGTAATAAAGCCTCTGCTCAAACAGACTCCCACTCAACTGGGCTTTTAGAACACCCACAATACACACGCCCAGCCCTATTTAATGAAATGGCCGTCCCGAGTGTCTTAACTAGCGGTAACCACAAACTCATTGAAGAATGGCAATTAAAAGAATCTTTGCGCCGAACCTACTTACGTCGCCCCGATATGCTTGCAAATTTAGCGCTAACCCAACAAATGCAAAAAATGTTAGCTGAAATTAAACAAGAAACTAACAACTGACAAGAAATTTTTCTTTACAGGGCGACTTGATTTATGCTATGATACATCAGTGAGTGAAAAGCTCATCTATTACGATATTCCGCTGAGGGCATCCCCTTAAGAATGTTTGGAAATAAGGAGAAGAGAAAATGAATCCATTAATTCAAGAATTAACACAAGAACAATTACGCTCAGACATCCCTGCATTTCGTCCTGGTGATACAGTACGTGTCCATGCAAAAGTTGTCGAAGGTACGCGCGAACGTATCCAGCTTTTTGAAGGTGTTGTAATCAAACGCCGCGGAGCAGGAATCAGCGAAACTTTCACTGTTCGTAAAATTTCTAACGGTGTTGGTGTGGAACGTACTTTCCCATTACACACTCCTCGTGTTGCTCAAATCGAAGTGGTTCGTTACGGTAAAGTTCGTCGTGCGAAATTATACTACTTACGTGCATTACACGGAAAAGCAGCTCGTATCAAAGAAATCCGTCGTTAATCAAATTCGACCTAAAACCTTTAGTATCTTAGATACTAAAGGTTTTTTCTTTACTAGACGGCTATATAAAGCCCTGTTCAGCGATAAACTTCTTAATTGAATTTGTCGTACCAATTCATCAGCATTTACAGCATCCTACATTTTTAAACCGTCCGTTTTGTCGATAAAACATCGCGGTGCACTTTTTTTGCATCATTAAAAATCAAATTCATCGCATCTCCTCAAAACAAAAAAACAAACAACGTTCACTTTTTTTGTCAAGCAAACAAAAAAAGAGCACTTAAAAAAGCCTCTTTTCTTGAATTACAGTATACGCTGGAACCAATTTGCAATATTTTCCCAAAGCTGTTGAACAAATTTAAAAATCATAGAAAACCAATTATCTAAAGAAAATTTTTGATTTAACTGATCAAATTGGTCGATTAAATCAAAGCGAAAATACCATAAACCAAAAATTAAAGCCGCTAAAACGAATAATTTAAAAATAAAAGAGCTTGCTTTTATCAGAATACGTAAAGCGATAATGACCACGGCTAAAGTAATCAGTATTTCCATTTTCAAAGCCCCCTTCTTTTTAGTAACACTTTATTATAACGAACCTTTTCCGTCTTTTCATCCGACTTAAGACGTAAAAGAGAAAAAAACGATTGGCCATCGTATTTTCAAACATCTTTACTAGCATTTAAAAACAAAAAAACGACGAAACAAAAGAATTTGCTTCGTCGTATCGCTACTTACCATCTAAAATATTCAGCCGAACCTTTTTAGGCCCTTCTGTACGTACACCGTAAACAATCGTGCGAATTGCTTTAGCTACTCGACCTTGTTTCCCAATAATACGTCCAATATCTTCTGGAGCAACCGTTAAGTTATATTCAAAGAAATCTTCTGACTCAACGACTTCAAGTTGGACTTGATCCGGATGAGCCACGAGCGGACGAACGATTGTCAAGACTAACTCTTTTAAATCTTTCATGCCTCAGACTCCTTATTTCTTAGCGAATTTTGCTTCATGATGTTTTTTCATAACGCCTTCTTTAGAAAGGATGTTACGAACGGTATCAGAAGGTTGTGCACCTTTTGCTAACCAATCTAAAACTAAATCTTCTTTGATTGTCACTTCAGCTGGGTTAGTTACTGGGTTGTAAGTACCGACTGTTTCGATAAAACGTCCATCACGAGGAGAACGAGAATCTGCAACAACAATACGGTAAAAAGGATTTTTCTTAGAACCCATACGTTTCAAACGAATTTTTACTGCCATTATTTACACCTCCATTGGTCTTAATCACAAGAGCTAGTGTACCAAATTTTTCTATAGGTGTAAAGAGTTTTTTCTTTACACCTTGAAATTATTTTTAAAAAGGCATATTCTTTTCTTTTTTTTAAGATTTGGATTACCATAAAGCTATTAAGAAAAGGAGGTTTTTTAGAATGACTAAAATTGGTTTTATTGTTGGTAGTTTACGTTTTGGTTCCTATAACAAAATAACTGCTAAAACTTTTGCCAAATTACTTCCACCTAGTTACGAAGCTGTTTGGCTTGAGATTGGCGACTTGCCTTTTTACAACGAGGATTTAGAGACCGAAGGAAAAGTGCCCCCACAATGGACAGAATTTCGAAATAGAGTCGCAACTTGTCAAGGATTCTTCTTTTTCACCCCAGAATACAATCGTTCGGTTCCAGCAGTCTTAAAAAATGCCATTGATGTCGGTTCAAGACCCTATGGTGCGAGCGTTTGGGAGGCTAAACCCGCTCTCGTTGTTTCTGTTTCAACTGGCGCAATTAGTGGCTTTGGTGCCAATCACCACTTACGCCAATCGCTAACTTTTGTCAATATGCCTACCCTTCAACAACCCGAAGCCTATGTGGGAAACGTGGCTAATTTACTAGATGAAAATAGTGAATACATCACCAATACAAAAGAATTTTTCCAATTAATTGTTGATAAATATGTTGATTTCTTCGAGCGTTTGACCAAATAAATATAAAAACACCTAGTTATTTCAAGCAAATTGAAATAACTAGGTGTTTTTATGTTTGCAAAGTTTGTGCCAGTACTTGAACGAGTGTCAAACTCAAGTCAAGTGAATGCTCCCAGTACATAATCCCCCGCAATCCTTGTTCTTTTACATAATTCGCTTTGGCCCTTAATGAACGTGCATCATCATAGGAAATGAGTCGTTCCCCGTCAAAATAATAAGGTGCTTGGGCCTGTTCATCCCAAAATACCAATTCTGGTTGTGCCTTTAGTAGTTCTTTCAATTCATTCCAATTCATCGTTTGATTCCCAAAACTTTGCGCTTGTTTACCAATTGGTTGGTCGATCTGGCTAGTAAATCCCGTCCAGATTCGGCTATAAAAAGCCCCACCAATCACAATTTTTTGCGGATCGATGCCTTTGGCTAATAAATTTGTCACGGCTTGATCCGCACTCAATGCCCCTTCTATTCCTTCGTAAGAATATAGGTTGGTATGGTGACCAGCAATTTGAGTGAAGCTACCGCGCATATCATAAGTCATGACGTTTACAAAATCTAAAAAATCGATGTAGCGGTAATCGCCATTGGGACACATCGTATCGAGTAGCTCTTTGGCTGCGCCGACTGCGGCGGTTAGTAAATAGATGGCCTCAGTTGTTTGACTTAATTGATTCAAAGCCGTCCTTAATTCTTCCACAAAAAATAAAAAATTTTGTGCATCGGCGGGTGAGGCCGTGATTCCAGCAACATCCATTCCTGGATATTCCCAATCTAAATCAATGCCATTAAAATTATATTTTTGCATATAAGATAATAAATTTTGAATTAAAATTTCACGGTTTTCTTTCGTAGCGACTGCTTCAGAAAAACCACCTGCACTCCAACCACCAATACTAATACAAGTTTTTAAATGTGGGTGACTTGCTTTTAACTCATTAATTAAGTGAATTTTCTTTAAGTCTCTGACAATTGAAAGTCCCATAATATTGGCAAAGGCATAATTAATAATCGTTAAGTAATCGGCAGGAATATCTGCTTTTTCCCAGTCTTTATTGTCATCTAAATAAGCAATGATTTCCGTCATTTCATCCCTTCTTTCTGCATTTTATGATAAGTGAGTTTCTTCTTTCAAACACTGGAATTTTTTATTTATTTTTATAAAAAGCTTGCAATATTTTAGTGTACTAGGTATATTAGTACACATACAGTGTATGACGCATACTAATACACCTGACATCCCTCTTTCGAAAGGAGTTCTTATGGTTATCATTGATAAAACAAGTCGTCGCCCGTATTATGAGCAGCTCGTTTTAAGCATTAAAGAAGATATTTTACACGGTATCTTGGAACCTGGTGATAAAATCCCTTCTGTTCGTGAAATGGCCAAACAACTACTGATGAATCCCAATACGGTCAGTAAAGCCTATCAAATTTTGGAAGGTGAACAAGTTTTAGTTACCGTCAAAGGCAGAGGCACCTTTGTAAAACAAATCGAAAAAGGAGTGAGGGATTTGCGTCGAATCGAAGAATTGCAAAACCAATTTAAAGAACTCGTAATCGAAGCAAAACATTTGCAAGTCACGCAAAGCGAATTAACACAATGGTTGAAAGAAGCCGATCTTGAATTAGGAGGAGAAAAAACATGAGAGTACAAGAACTTGAGCAAACGATTGGCCAAAAAAGTATTTTAAAAGACCTCACATTTTCTCTCGCTAAAAATGAAATTGTCGGTCTAATTGGTCGCAATGGTTCTGGTAAAACGACCCTTTTTCGGACCATCGCTGGACAATATCAATTGAAGCATGGTGAGCTTTTCATTGATGACATGAGTGTTGCACAACATCCTGAAAAACGGCAAGAAATTTTTTATATTGATGAAAAAGAAAATTTTCTATCGAACGATTCCTTAAATAAAATTGGACAATTTTACCGTGCAGCTTATCCCAAATTTAATCAAGATTTATTTTTAGAACTATTAAAAACACATCAATTGTCCAAACGTCTCCTTTATAAACGCCTCTCAAAAGGCAGGCAAGGCTTATTTTTAATGATTTTAGCCATCGTTTCAAATGCATCTTATTTATTACTTGACGAACCATTTGATGGGCTAGATGTGATCGTTCGAAAACAAGTAATTGGTTTATTAGTGGAGAACTTAAGCCAAAGTAATCGCAGCGCCTTGATTGCTTCGCATAACTTAAATGAGTTAGAAGGAATTATTGATCGCGCACTCGTTTTAAAAGGACAAACCATTGTCCAAGATTATCGCTTAGAAACTTTACGTGAACAAGCGCGAAAAATTCAATTTGTCTTTAAAGCAAAACAAATCCCTGAAGTGGTCAAACAACACTCAAAAGTTATCCAAATACAAGGACGAGTGATTACGGCCTTGTTTGAACAATTTCCTGAAGAACTTGCTTCAGAAATTTTAAGTTTTGAACCCCTTTTATTTGAAGAACTCCCTTTAACTTTAGAGGATTTATTTGAAGCAAATTTAAATCGTGAAAAAATAATGGAGGATGAACGATGACTGCTCTTAAAAAAATTTATACCTTACGCTATAAAAACGCTTTTTTACTTCTTTCAGGATTGATTCTTTTTATCTACTGTTACAGTAGCATCGATATGATCAAAGGTTGGCAATGGCGCAATGAATATTACCATTCAAAAGCGTTTATTCGTGAGTTTAACAACTCAAAAGATACGCGCATTCGTGACTATGATGAAAAAAACCAACCGATTTATTACGAAAATATAAAGGAATTTCAAGATACACAGTTAATTCTTTTCCAACACTATCCAGCCTCCTCCTTAGACTATACTGGTGCGGCGATGCCTAGTCGAAATGTTTATTATCCAGGAAAAACGTATACTTCTAATTCTGATTTCATTATCTTTTTATTTCCCATTGTTTTTTTAGTTGGCTTTGCTTTATTTTTTATTGATCAAAAAACCAATTTCAATACGTTTTTATTTTCACTGCCGATGAGTCGAACGCGTTTATTTTTTGATAAAATACGTTTTGTTGCCTTACCTTTTATAGGCGTACTCGCTATTGGCGCCATTTCTCAAGTTTTGTTTTATACATGGGGCTTTCCAAGTGAGTATGTCAACGCAACCTTCTTTCAAATGCTTTATTCTGGATTTAGTCATTGGCTGTTACTTACGTTCACCTTTATGGCTGGTTTATTCTTTGGAGTTTTGTTGAATCATTTGATTTTAGCACCTATTTTGATTGTACTTGGTTTTTTTGCCTTCTTGTTAGTTAATGGTTTTTACGGTACGCTTGCTTGGGTCACCAATCATTACTTTTCAAAAATTCGATTTTATGATCTTAAGGGCCTTTTTGTCATTTGGCCAGGAAAAAC
>CAYNOA010000038.1:10210-13085 GCA_964398695.1 uncultured Enterococcus sp.
ACGGCTTCTCCTTGGTGGATAATGCTCATACTCGGATGTGGAATTCTTTTTTTCCTATACTTAAGTTATCTCACTTTTAAAAAAATGACTTTAGAAAATACGGGTCAACTATTAAGCGTGCCTGATTTTAAACTGCCTGTATTTATCACAGTCGCTCTTCTCACTTCGCTTTGGTTTGTTTTTGGTTTATGGGATATTGGCTATGCTTTATCTGCCGACTTGCGTCTACCTTATGAGAAAATAACCTTGACCATTATCCTGTGTTTTATCGCTAGTTTTGGATTCATTTATTATCCAGAAATACATCATAAATGGCAAAACCTACAAAAAAAATGGCTTACAACAACATCATAATCATTCATTAACTCCAACGAAGCCGTGTCAAAAATCAGACACGGCTTCGTTTGGTTTATTCCTCTTTATGCTTCACCTTATCAATGAATTCATTGACTTTATGGCTTGCGTCATCGATTAGTTCTTCGACTTTCTCCTTTGCTTTGCCATATTCTTGTTGAAGTTTTCCTTTTAACTCTTTTGAATCATCGCCTACAATTTTCCCTTCGACTTCAGTAATCTTCCCTTTTAATTCTTCTTTATTTGGCATACAACTTCCTCCTCATTTTTCTTTTAATGGTAACGCTTTCTTTTTAGTATTGCAAACAAAAAGGGTTGCTAAGCTAAAAAAAACCTCTCTCAAAGTCGTAAATCGCTCGTTTGAGAGAGGTATCGCTTTTTTTATTTTCTTTTTTTCTTTTTCTTTTTGTTTTTCTTAATCATTTGATTCATGGCCATCTTACCAAGTTTGCCTTTGACACCGGTCCCAAACATTTGATCCATCCCTGGAATGGCATTCAGGTTGCCTTTGGTCATTTGTTGCATCATTTTTTGCGATTCTTTAAATTGCTTAATCATACGGTTAACTTCCACAACATTATTACCAGAACCCGCTGCAATTCGGCGACGACGGCTTGGATTTAATAAGTCTGGATTTTCGCGTTCAGCTGGTGTCATGGACAAGACGATCGCTTTTTTACGAGCGACGTCTTTTGGATCCACTTTAAAGTTTTCCATGCCTGGCATTTGATTCATCCCTGGAATCATTTTTAATAAATCTTCAAGTGGTCCCATATTCATAACTTGATCAAGTTGTTCAATAAAATCATTAAAGTCAAAAGTATTTTCACGCATCTTAGTCGCTAATTCTTCGGCTTTTTTCTCATCGAAGTCTTGTTGCGCTTTTTCAATTAACGTTAACATATCACCCATGCCTAAAATTCGGCTAGACATCCGGTCTGGATGGAAGACTTCAAGGTCAGTTAGTTTTTCTCCAATCCCGGTAAATTTAATTGGTGCACCCGTTACCGAACGAATCGATAGCGCCGCTCCCCCACGGGTATCTCCATCAAGTTTTGTAATAATGACCCCAGTAATCCCTAATTGCTGATTAAAACTATCGGCTACGTTCACCGCGTCTTGCCCAGTCATGGCATCCACAACGAGTAAAATTTCGTTTGGTTGCGCTACTTCTTTAATTTGCTGTAATTCTCCCATGAGACGCTCGTCAATGTGTAATCGGCCGGCTGTATCAATTAAGACATAGTCATTTTTCTTTTCACGTGCGAGCTCCATCCCTTGACGAACAATCTCAACCGGACTGACTTCCGTCCCTAAATCAAAAACAGGCACATTTAATTGCTGGCCTAACACTTTTAATTGGTCAATCGCGGCTGGACGATAAACGTCACCGGCAATCATCAACGGACGTGCATTTTCTGTTTTCATTAAATGATTCGCTAATTTCCCCGCAAAGGTTGTTTTACCTGCCCCTTGCAAACCAACCATCATAATCACTGTTGGAATTTTTGGTGATTTTTGAATCCCAACGGTTTCTGAACCGAGGGTGCGCGTCAATTCTTCGTCCACAATTTTTACAATTTGTTGGGCGGGTGACAGACTTTCTAAAACCTCTACCCCAATGGCCCGTTCACGGACATTTTTGGTAAATTCTTTGACGACTTGTAAATTCACGTCGGCCTCTAAAAGGGCCAAACGAATCTCGCGCATCATTTCCTTGATATCTGCTTCCGTCACTTTTCCTTTGCGACGCAACTTACTCATCGCCTGTTGTAAGCGATCGGTTAAACTTTCAAATGCCATTTATTTTCTCAATCCTTTATTCATCAATTTCTTGTAACGCTTTTACGTAGTTGGCTAACGCTTCATCTTTTGGGTAATGGCCATTTAAATACTCGGATAACTGGTCTAAAATTTGTTCTCTAGTAATATAATCCGAATAAATATGCAATTTCCGCTCGTAATCTTCTAAAATCTTTTCGGTTCTTTTAATATTGTCGTAGACCGCCTGTCGACTCACTTCATATTCTTCCGCAATTTCACCTAAAGAATAATCATCTGCGTAGTACAGTTCCATGTAATTCATTTGTTTTTGGGTTAAAAGGGTCGCATAACATTCAAATAGGGCATTCATACGATTTGTTTTTTCAACTTCCAAGCTCGTCCCTCCTTTGTAACCATTGTGTTTCAGAATAAACGGTTAATCCTTGGTTGATGAAATAAGCCGTTGCAACACCAACCCCAGTAGTTTTTACACCAGAAAAATTCCCATCATAAACCCACTGACTCCCACACGATGGACTATTTTCCTTTAAAATTAAAGTGTCGATTTGGGCTTCTTTTAATTTTTGATACGCTAAGATGGCGCCTCGTTGAAACATGACCGTGACGTCTTGGCCTTGATTCGTCACGACTTTGGCTTTTCCTTCCCAAACAGCAAAACCATCGCCCCCAACAATTTCAGCCGGATTACGCGGAATTGGTAGGCCACCGAGAACCTCTGGACAAATTGGGATTGCTT
>CAYNOA010000039.1:0-12892 GCA_964398695.1 uncultured Enterococcus sp.
GCTCACCTTTATCAATTCCTTGTTGAACCGTCCATAACCAAGCCAAATCAATATGCGTATGGCCGACTGCGGTAACTTTCGGTTGGTTTGGACAAACATTTTCATGCATCGTGGCTAAAATAGCTTGGGCTTGTTTTAAGCCAGCGTAATAATTGGCCGAATAAACTTGGCGAAAATCAAGGCAATTGACTGCTGCGACAAGTTTTTCTTGATAAAAAGCTGCATTGCCGCCATATTTTTGAATCCCACGCCAAGCATCAAAAATCGTCGCTAAATCATAGTAACAGTCGTAAGTCGCTTGGTCATAGGCAATCAAGTTAAAATGCAAGGGAAATTTCTTTTCTTCGCGACCAGAAAAAATTTTCACTTCAAATTGGATAGTGGCTACTTCTTTCCATTTTTCAGGTAAAACCACTTCTCGGTGATTGGCATCCAGTGCTTGTAAATACTCGCCGTTTAAATAAAGTTGCATTTGTGGGTTGGTACTATTATCGGATTGAGTTAAATCACTAAATCCTTCAAAAGCGACGGTTAAATCGCGCCAAGTTGCTGGAATTTGAAACTGGCCTTTGATTTCATAGTCGGTATTTTTTTTACCAAAATAATCGCCTGCCGTATAAGCTTGCCAAGTCTCCCCTTGTTTTAATTGAAGTGGGCTTAAATTTTGGCGTTCTTTGACCTTATACCGCCCAAGTTTAAAAAAGAGTTTGCGAACTCTTTCAAATTCAAATTGTTGATGAGTCATCTGTCATTGCTCCTTATTGGTTTATTCTTAAAAAGGGAAGAGACCTAAGACAAAAGCCAAACGGTTTTTGCCTCAGGTCTGAAAGAGTGAACAAAGTTAAGAATTAATTTTTTGCCCAACGATCATAGGCTGCTTGGTAAGTGGCTACGTAATCTTCCACACCCATTGATTCAATCGTTTGCACATATTTATCCCATTCGTCAAAAGAAGTTACGCCAGTAATGAATTTTGCTTCCATTTCTTTCGCATAAGTGCTTAAGTCGGTTGCATTGGCACTGACTTTATCATTTTCTTCTTTTGTTAAGTATAATAATGGGAATGGGACTTCTGCGGCTGGTTCCATTTTTGTTTGCGTTTCTTTGGCAACCCACTCGTTAAACGCCGTATCTGGTGCTTCATTGGCATCTTTACGAATTAAGTATTCACCTTCATTATCAACCACAATATTTGGTGTAACTAAACCAAAGGCTGGGGTAATCTTGCCACGGAAGCTTTCCGTATCATTTAAATCCACTTGATCGGTATAAACACGAACTTCTTCACCTGCATCGTTTTTCACATTTTCCCATAAGACGCCTTCTGGCCCTTGTTCTAAGTATTTAATACCTTCTACTGAATAGAAGTAGTCTACCCAACGTAAAGACGCTTCAACGGATGGATTTTGTTTTGTAATCGCAAACGCCGCACGAGATAGACGAGGACTACCTGCAATCACCGCTTCTTTTGAGTATTCAGAAGTCAGTGGTTGGAACAATGGATCGTTCATTGCTTCTTGTTCGCTACGACCAGTGGTAAAGAAGCTATAGTAATCATTAAATAGTCCTAAACGATTATCTTGGCCTTTGGCTTTCTTTTGGTCACCAGATTGGCTGTAGACCTCTTTATCTAGTAAACCTTCTGTATAAAGTTTATTCATATATTGTAAAAAGCCTTTATAATTTTCTGAAATTGGTGTATAAGAAACCACGCCGTCATTTTCTTGAATTCCGCGTGTTTTAATTCCAAAAGCCCCCATTAACCATAAACGCGTGCCATCCATTTCAACGTCCGTCAATGGAATTTCATCTTGTTTGCCGTTTCCGTTTGGATCTTCATCACGGAAGCGAACTAATAAATCATACAATTCGTCCGTTGTTTTTGGCAATTCCGTCACACCTAAAGCGTCTAACCAAGTGCCGTTATACCACATTGGTTGTTGGTACCAAATCGCCGTTGCATTACGAGCAATCATTGGTAAAGAGTAAATGTGGCCGTCTGGTGTGGTAATGGATTTTAAGATAGCTGGATCTTCTTCGGCTAATTTTGAAAAGTTCGGCATAATTTCAGGCGTGATAAAGTCTTCAAGTGCCACGAGCGTGCCTTGTGCTCCGTAGTCGATTTCCATTGCTGAAGTTAACGCATTTGAACTTGCGCCATAAATAATGTCCGCCAAGTCATTGGCCGCAAATGCTAAGTTTAACTTAGTTGAAAAATCGGCATTTGGTGGCGTGTTATAAGTCGTTGTAATACCTGTTTTTTTCATATAATCTTGTAAAGTTGGCATGTCTTTCCACTCTGCTAAGCCCATACCTGGTGCCATAATACTGAGTGTTAATTCCTCACCTTCGGCAATAATTGGGAATTGCGCTTCGGTATTTAATTTTACTTTTGATTCACCTGCACCACTATCTTGCGTTTTTGAACCTGACGAACAAGCACCTAATAACGTACCAAACAATAAAATTCCTAAGCCAAATGTTAATTTATTTCTTAACTTCATGCTTTTTCCTCCTCGATTTTCTTATTTATTTTTTTTAATCACTTTCAAGCCAATAGAACCAATACTTGGTTGGTGAATTTGATTGAAAGCTAGTGTTCCTTCAGCCGAAATACTTAAGGCTTTACCAGTTGCTAAATCAATGATTTCATCATCGAGACTGGCTTCAATTTCATTTAATGAAAAATGACCGATTGAATTTTCTAAAATACTGCGAAAGGCATAGTGCGTTTGTCCGTCTTTATTAAAGGTCAATTTCCAATGATTTTCGCGTTCTTTTGCTTGTGCTCTTGTATGATAAATGCCTTCTTCATACAAATCGACCCAAGCACCCATCTCATTTAAAATCGTTGTTTCTTCTTGTGTAAAGGTTCCTTGTGGTGTTGGTCCGACACCTAAAATTAAGTTCCCGCCTTTGCTGACAACATCAACAAACGTATCAAGTAATTCTTGACTTGATTTAAAACGATCGGTTGGGACATAACCCCAGTCCTTGCCCATTGGAATATTACTTTCCCAAACTTTTGTTGGAATTTCGGCTAGACTTGGAATTTTTCTTTCTGGTGTGACGTAGTTTTCGTGGCGCCCCCCCATCATCCGATCGACCATGATTAACTCTGGCTGTTTTTCACGAGCAATTTCGGCTAGGCGGTCCATTTGCAGGTCTTCTTTGCCTTGTCCACACCAACCACCATCTAACCAAAGTAAGTCAATGTCACCATATAAGTGCGTAATCTCCCAGATTTGTTCATGGACAAAATCGACATATTTTTGCCAAATTTCAGGATGAGCGGCCGTGTCATAACTGGCATTTCGACCTTTAATGGTTTCATCATCTAACCAATAATATTGTGAGTACCAATCGGCTTTTGAATAGTAAGCCCCAATACCCAAACCTTCTTCCCGAAAAGCCGCAAAAACTTCGGCTAAAATATCACGTTTAAAGGGACTTAATTTCCCACCGACTTTATATTCGGTCGTCATTGTATTAAAGAGGTTAAAACCATCGTGGTGTTTCGTTGTAAAAATACAATACTTAAACCCAGCCGCCTTACAATCTTCTGCCCATTTTTTTGCATCGAGTTGGGTTGGATTAAATTCTGAAATTAAATTCCAGTAATCTAATTGAAGTTGTTTGAAATCTTGGCGAAACTCGCGGCCTTCTCTAGCCCACAAATCTTTTTCTGATAATTGCCAAGATTCAACAATTCCTGCTTGAGCATAGAGCCCATAATGGAAGATAACCCCCAACTTTAAATCTTGAAACCATTCTAATCGATTTCTTAACATTTCTGTTTCCGGATAGATCATTGCGTCTTGCTCAATGTTAATCTTCGCTTCTTCAATGTCCCCACGAATCTTACTCATCAAATCCCCCCTTAGGTCTATGCACCTAATGTAAGCGAATTCAACTCTTTGTGCAATATGTATATATTTTCGACTATGTTAAAATAAAAAACCTTTTAAAACAAGGTTGTTAGCGTCTTCTTTTTTAATAAAGTGTATTTAAAAATGGATGAATAGGAAAAAAAGTAAGCCCCCTTCTTTTAAAAAGTGTGTCAAAAGAGCAAAGGATTTTATTAAATTCGGGATTTACACAGATTAAAAAGATATAAATGAAACATTAGAATTTTATTCATAATTATGCTATGATTAGCAAAACTTAAAGGAACGAGGTGGTGCCTTATGTCAAATCAAAAAAACTTTATTTTAATTTCGCCCCACTTTCCCGAAAATTTTGCGCCCTTTGCTCATCAGCTAAAAGAGCAAGGTTTTCGCACACTAGGGATTGCGGATGCCCCTTATGAACAATTGTCTCAAGCCTTAAAAGATAATTTGACGGAGTATTACCGTGTCGATCAAATGGAAGATTATCAAGAAGTTTATCGAGCGACTGCTTATTTTGCTTACAAATATGGCAAAATTGATCGGATTGAATCGCATAATGAACATTGGTTAAGTCTTGATGCACGTTTAAGAACTGATTTTAATGTACCTGGTTATCACATTGAAGATTTACCAAAAATTCAAACCAAGTCAGGAATGAAAGATATCTTTCGTTCACTTGGGCTAAGGGTCGCTAAAGGTCGTGTTTTTAAGGACCAAATCGATGCTCTCGCACTGGCCAAAGAGTTAAATTATCCAGTCATTATTAAACCTAATCGCGGCGTTGGTGCTAGCGATACCTACAAAATTCATTCAGAAGAAGAATTAAAAACCTTCTTCACTTATTATCAACCCGATGTTTCTTATATTATGGAAGAATTTATTTTAGGCGATATCGTGACTTTTGATGGAATCGCTGACCAAGATGGAAAAGTCGTTTTTTATTCGACCTTAAACTATAGCGAAGCCGTTTTAGATACGTTAGAAAAAAATGATGACATGTTTTACTACATCCCAAGAGAAATTCCAGCAGATATTTATCAAATGGGTATGCAAATTGTCCAGGCCTTCGAGGTAAAGGAGCGTTTCTTCCATCTCGAATTTTTCCGCACAAAAAAAGACGGTACGTTAATTCCATTAGAGGTGAATATGCGTCCTCCAGGAGGCTTAACGATCGATATGTTTAATTATGCCAATGACATTGATGTCTTTTACGAATATGCCAATATTGTTGCGCATAATCAGTTTTTAGCTGACGTGACACGTCCTTACCACTGTGCCTACGTTTCGCGTAAATATAGTAATCACCGTTACCAATATACCAATCGAGAATTACAAGAAAAAATCGGGTCCGGACTAATCAGCATTCAAACCATCCCGGGTATTTTTTCTCAAATTATGGGCGATGAAGGTTACTTAATCCGCACCCCATCCAAAACCCAATTATTTGAGTTCATTCAACTCATTCATCAACGCGCTTAGGAGGAAAAAACAATGCATTTTGAAAGAAGAAGTCAATATAGTCACTTTTTGCAACAAGAAATCCACTTTAATGTTTATGGCCATGCGGGTAAACCGATTGTTGTCTTTCCCTCATCTGGTGGCAGCCAAAATGAATACGGCGATTTCGGGATGATTGACGCCTGTCGTCCCTTTATCGAGCAAGGCTTAGTCAAATTTTATACCCCTGATTCTTACGATCAAAACTCTTGGTTTGCGACTTGGAAATCCCCAGAAGCAATGGGGCAAGCTCATAATCGCTATGATCAATATATTATTCAAGAACTGGTGCCCCTCATTCGTTACGAAAGCCAGTGGCCAGGGGCGCTGATGGCAACCGGTTGTAGCATGGGGGCCTATCATACGGTGAACTTTGCTTTACGTCACCCCGATGTTTTTGATACAAGCATCGCCTTGAGTGGTTCTTATGATGCCAAATTCTTCACCGGTGATTATGACAATAGCCCTAGCGTTTACTTTAATTCACCGATTGGTTATTTACCTAATTTACAAGATGCTTGGTTTATCGAGCACTATCGCCGCAATAATTTTATCGTTTGTGTCGGGCAAGGCGCTTGGGAAGGCCCTCATATTGCCGATACACAAAAACTCCAACAAATCTTTGCCAGTAAAGAAATCCCGGCTTGGTTTGATTATTGGGGGCATGACGTTGCCCACGATTGGCCGTGGTGGCGCATCCAAATGCCTTACTATTTAGGCAAACTTGCTGAACAAGGCCTTATTTAAAAATAAAAACACCCGAGCGATGACAAAAAAATAGAGTGACCCCCAAAAGCTAGTCCTTAAAATCTAACTTTTGGGGGTCACTTCACATCGTTCGAGTGTTTTTATTAATAAAAGTTACGCATCCATCATTTACTCACGAAAGCCAAATTCTAAAAATTCGCCAAAATGAGCCGCCCAATATTTCTCGTAATGCGTTTCATCGGCTAAGATCCTTAACCAAAGTTGTTCTTGCGACGCGCCAATACGTAAGAGCGTTTGATAATACCATAAACTACTATCAATGTATTTTTGATTCATATTCCCTTCCATAAAACTTTCATCGGTTTCGTTGCCTTCTTTGGTCCCCACTTGAATATAAATTTTGGTTTTTGGATTGATTTTTTGCTGTTGAATATTGTCCAAGAAAGCTGCTTCATGCACCCAAGAAGCTAAAGAAAAGATGCCTAAAACACCAAAAACATCTGGATAAGCTGCCCCCATATAAGCCGTAATTAGCCCACCTAAGGAACTACCCGCTAAAAAGGTTTGATCAGGCGCTTGTTTTGTTCGATAGTGGGCATCAATAAAGGGCTTGACTTCTTCGACCACCCATTGGCCATACCTTTTACCTAAACCGCCTAAATGGCCAGACTGTGCTTCTTCTAAATGAGCAAAGGGCCAAGGCGTATACTCGTCTAAGCGATTTTCACCATCGTTGTCAATCGCCACAATGATTAGCTCTGGTAAATTCGAATTAAATTTCAAATGAGGAATCACTTTCCATGAATAGCCTGAGTAAGATTCTCTGGAGTGAATCACATTTTGCCCATCATGCATATAGACGACGGGATAGCTTTTGGTTGAGTTTTCTTCATAATTTGCTGGTAGTAATACGCGAACACGACGATTTTTTTGAGTGTAAGGCACTAGTAAATGATGGGTTTTTAGGGCTAAATAAGGCCCCTGGTATCTTCTAGGCGATGGAATCTCCTCCTTTATTCTTGGTAATTTTGCGTCATTAATTGTTGAAATTCTGACCAGACACGACTCTTTTTCTCTTCTTCTAATTGCTTGAAACGAGCAAACAAGGCTTTTGTTTCAGGTAAATATTCTTTTTTAGTCACAGGTGTTCCTTGTAATTGCTGAATAAAATGGCTTTGGAAGGCTTCAAATTTTTGCCTTGTTTGCTTTTTTGTGCCTTTTTGACAGGCTTTTTCAATTGCGCGAACGTCTTGGACGATTGCTAAATAATCTGCCACAAAAATTGGCATGTCCACTTCTAAAAATGCCCAAACACGCTGAGTTAGAACCAAATTGACTGGTACCGGGTGCACTAGCTGCTCATTTTTATGCAAAGCACTTAAGTATCTTTGCCATAAATCTTGCGGAAAAAGATAGCGGCGATCTTTTAACCAAAGAATTTCATCTAACGCCAAATCAACTTGATTCAACCCCTTTTTGATTTCACTGGCAACCGCTGGGGTTACCCCTAAATGATCGGTAAAATGGGTAATTCCTAATTGGATTTTTTCATTCGTCACTTTTGACTTTAACACAAACTGGTATTTCACCGGTTTCCCGCATTGACAATACAAATGATATTTTTTTAATTTTTGATTATAATTTTCATCGACATTGAGGGTATGAAAATCCCATTCTTCGGCTTTTAAATACTGTTTTTCTAAAAAGAAAGAGCCCATTTTATATTTTTTATGTTTTTCAATCAATGCGCGTTGAGATTTCGTTAAGCGTTGATAAATCTCTTGCCGGTTTTTTATCGTTAATGTTTTTCGTCCTTCAAGGGGATACGGACGCAAGCCCTCTAACGTGTTTTTTTGCAAATGCTTGTGTTGTTCCATCTTGCGATTCACCTTTATTTTCAATTTATTACAATGATGCTTGACCTAGCATAACACAAAATGAAAAAATAACCCATTGAAAAAAACGGGCTATTTTTTCTCACGCTAAATATCGTTGCAGCGGCTGAATCAGGCCTTGGATGAAAAATTGAATAAAAGTTCCCATTAGCAAGATGGCTAAAACCGGACCAATGGAAAGTTGGGCACCTAGTAAAATCCCCACCACCGCAAACGTCAAGTCACAACTAATTCGAACCGTTCGAACAGATAATTTTAATTGATGAATGAGGGTAAAGGTGACTGCTTCATAAGCCCCTCGACCAAAATCAGCCAACGCATAAAAAGCCACACCAAACGATAACAAGACTAGTCCCACTAAAAAAAAGACGAAGCGTAGTGGCCAGGTAGATACTTCAATCGGTAATTTTACCAGTAAATCGGTCGTTAGCGCGATGACAATGGGATTCAAGAGACTGCCAACCGACAGCTCTTTACGTTGAAAAAAGAAGACGATGAACAACATAACCGCACTGACGAGTAAATTGGCTTGCCCGACGGTTAGTGACAATTGTTTTGCGACCCCAATCCAAAACATCGTTAAAGGATCGTTCCCTAATTGCGAGAGCATCGTAAAATAGATGCCAACCCCCATAATAAAAGAACCGATAATTACAATCAGTCCCCGTTTAAAATAATGTTTATTTAGCATTTCTTCCTCCTAGATGCTGCCATCAAGTATTTTTATTTTTGGTCAAAATAACCCGTAAGTTTTTGGTTTAACTTGGTGTAAACCCGCGTTTGAAACTACGGCTCACTTGAAGCCGCTACCGCTTCCTCACGTAAAAACCAACCAAGCTGACTATTTTCATCCGGCTTGATGGTTAGGCTCTCTTCTTCACTGGCTTCAATTAAATAAGTTATATTTAAATGCAAGTGTGAAGAAACATAGGCGCCTTTTTTTTCATGACCCTCGACCGTTAAAACTTCTAAAGAAAAAATTTCTTTAGAAACCGGTCTCAATTTTGTTAAGCCGCTTTCTTCAGTCACTTCCTTCATTGCAACGGCGAGTAAATCTTCTTGCCCATCGGCATGACCACCTAACCAAGACCAAGAATCATATAAATTATGATAGGCTAACAAAACTTTTTCATGCTTTAAATCAACTACCCAAGCCGAAGCAGTGAAATGGGCAAGCGCATTTTCACGCGTTAATAAAGCTTTGATCCCATGTTCGCTTAATAAAGCAAGCAACAACTTTTTATCTTGCGCTTCTTGTTCATTAAATGGTTGATAATTGATAATTTGTTGATTTAAGTTCATCCTACACTCCTTTGTTTTTGTCTATGTTATACTACACTTAGTATAACTGGAGGTGTTTTCATGAAGCAAGGGTTACGCTACACAATTTTTTTGCTCTTCTTGTTCATTTTTATCCTCGGTACTTATCTTGTTTATTTGCTCGTCGATTATAAACGACTCCCCAATCAACAAGATTTAGCCATTGTCAATCAAGAAGTCGGTCTGCCTTCGCCAAAAGAGGCGTATCAAATCACCAGTTTTAATCTTGGCTACGCAGCTTATCCAGCCGATTACACTTTTTTTATGGATGGCGGAAAATATTCGCGTGCTTATAGTAAAGAAAATGTTTTAGATAATTTAAGTGGGATTGCCAAAGCACTAGAAGCACTCCATTCAGATGCTTTTTTACTGCAAGAAGTAGATACTTGGGCGCATCGCTCTTATAAAATCAACGAAGTCACTTATTCATGTGACCCAAACGACTTTTGATCATCATCCAGTCACGCTAATCAACGTGCACTTGTCGGCCTTTACCAAAGATACAAGCATTCTAGATGCCCAAATAAAAAAACTGGCCGACCTAATGACAAGCGAGTACGAAGCCGGCCGAAGCGTCATTGTCGGTGGTGATTTCAACCATGATTTACTTGGCAATAGCCCAGCCGTTTTTGAAACGAGCGATGAAATAAAAACTTGGACACAGCCTTTTCCAGAAACCTTGCTACCAGAGCATTTTACTATCGCTAAAACGGGTTTAGCTGAAGCAAAAATTCCGAGTGTTCGGGAAAATGGCGTCCCTTACAATCCAAAAACCAGTTTTGTTTCACTAATTGATGGCTTTCTTGTTTCTGATGATCTTGAAGTCGAGCAAGTCGTTGTTTCTGACCTACAATTTGCAAATTCTGACCACAATCCTGTCACACTTAAGTTTCATTTCAAAAGTAAATAAAGGAGACCTTAGATGAATCTTTTTGAAATATTTTTGAGCAATGCAAATCCCGAAAAAGCGACGCAAATGTCCGCTTATATGCGCCATCAATTTCGTTTTTTAGGCATTCCGACTCCTCAACGGCGCCAAATCAGTAAAAATTATTTTAAACAAAATCAGTCCACACAAATTGACTGGGCCTTCATTGACACTTGCTGGCAAAAAGAAGAGCGGGAATTTCAATATTTAGCCATTGATTATTTATTACGTTTTAGCGCCTTACTAGACAAACAGGATTTGCCAAAAATCCAAGTTCTGATTACACAAAAAGCTTGGTGGGATAGTGTCGATGCGCTCAATGCGGTCGTTCGTGCCATGGTCTTGGCTTTTCCCGAGTTAAAAACGACGATGCTTGAGTGGAGTACTGCCGAAAATTTCTGGTTACGGCGCGTCGCTATTTTACATCAACTGCTCCTCAAAGAACGAATGGATAGGGCCTTGCTGCAGCAAATTTTAAGTAATAACCTCAATCAAACCGAGTTTTTTATCAATAAAGCAATTGGTTGGGCTTTAAGAGACTATAGTAAAACCAATCCGGCTTGGGTCAAAGATTTTATCCAAGCAAACCAAGCACAATTAAGCACGTTAAGTATCCGCGAGGGAAGTAAATATCTTTAACGAGCAATCAGACCAAAAAAGAAATCGTTCGACTCTAACAGCAAGTCGAACGATTTCTTTTTTATTCATTTAAATCTTCTTCACAAATTCTGACTTTAGTTTCATTGGACCAAAACCATCAATCTTACAATCGATATTGTGGTCGCCTTCCACTAAGCGAATGTTTTTTACGGTTGTTCCTTGTTTTAAAGCCGATTGCGCCCCTTTGACTTTTAAATCTTTAATAATCGTAATGGTATCGCCATCGCTTAGACGATTGCCGTTGACATCTTTCACGATGATTCCTTCTTCTTCAACCGCCACTTCTTCACTAGCAGACCACTCATGCCCACACTCTGGACAAACAAATAAGCCCCGATCCTCATAAGTATAAGTTGATTGACACATTGGGCAATTTGGTAAATTCGACATCTATTTTTTCCCCTTTCTTTCTTAACGGGGATTCAATGAAGTAATAACTTACGCTCCACCGTTTCTTGACTTCCTCCACTATAGCATGATTTTGTGAAATTTGCTACTTGGTGAAAAAATTGCCGTTTTTTGTTGCTTCAAATGCTTTACCGCAAATAAACCGATTGGTAAATAAGTAAAAAAATAACTCAAGCGTTGAAAAAAACCATCTGCCTGAAAAGGAAGGAAATGTAGCATGGTAATCATTCGCGAAACAAAATAAAAACCAATCAATAAAAAATTCATAAGCATTAGCCAAAAATAAAGTCGTTCATTTTTCGAATCCTTTTTATAACCATAATACCGATAAAGAACATATGGCAAAAACATAAAACTTGCAAACCCAACGGCCGAACCAAGATTATGCATCCAAGCAGAAAAATCCCAAGTGGGCAATTGTTTATCTAGGCTAAAAACACCCGATAAAATTCCCTCCCCTAGACCATAAGCGGCAATTAAGAGCGTCACCAGCTTGGCATAACTAGTCGAAGTTTCTTTAATTTGTGCGTAAATACCCGATAAAGAAAGCAAATAAAAAAGCCCCGTCAGCACTGACCAAATGAGAAATACCTGCCGAACCGGACTCTTTACCTCACCATATAAACTAATTACGGAACGAACGGGATTCAATTCTGGATAAAAAAAAGCTAAGATATAAGGCATTAAAAAATCACTCAAAACGCCCAATAATAAAAATAAAAAACCATTTCGTCTGATAAACGCCATTGTGATCGCCCTCTCTTCCTTCCGTACATTGATTGATTTTTTTCAAAAGAATTATAACATAAATCCGATTGCGCTTTAAAGCAGCTAGTGGTTTTCAATCCTGTCATTTTTTTATTCACCGAGTCTTACTATTATCCACTGTCTTTATTGCTGATTTTTTGGTAAGCTATTGAACACAAGGAGTGATTCTTTTGAAAAAAAAGCCAATAAAAAGCCCCCTCTCGCCTCGTTTACCTGATTCTTTACCCGCAAAAAACTTAGAAAGCTTCATTAGTGAAGAAGTTTATTCAAATTGCTTGATTGAACACCTCGACCATCCTACTGGTGAAATGCACTTTATTACCTTTGAGCAAACAAAACTCAAAAAATGTAGATTGACTAATCTGACAATGCCGCGTTTTGAAGCCAGCGATACGATTTTTGACCATTGCGATTTTTCAAATACTGAGATGATTGGTGCTACTTTTCATCGTGTTCTCTTTAAAAATTGTAAGTTAATTGGCGCTAATTTTGCTGAAAGTGTTTTTGTCGATTGCGAATTTGATGCGTGTCTGGCCGATTTTTCAACCTTTAGCTACACAAATTTCAAAACTGCTCGATTGAACCAGACTTCTTTTATTGAAAGCGACTTTTTCGAGATGAAATGGCAACACCTCACGATATCTAATTGTGATTTTACTGCGAGTAATTGGTTTCATACGCCTTTGACTGGTTTGAATTTTGCCAATTCAACCATCGAACGAATTGTATTTTCGCCTAATCAAATCAAAGGGTTAACCATTCATCCACAACAAGCCGTCTTAATGGCGCAAATGCTTGGTTTAATTATTGAAGAATAA
>CAYNOA010000040.1:0-3175 GCA_964398695.1 uncultured Enterococcus sp.
TTGCACATCCATTGATTTTTCATTACTGCGAGCTGCACGTGCACGTTTTCGTTGCTCTTGCATTTCAGCTTCAAAACCAGCATGATCCGAAGTAAAGCCTGCTTCTTCTGCAATTTCTTCCGTCAATTCAACCGGGAAACCATACGTATCGTATAATTTAAAAATAGTTGTCCCACTTAATTCGGATTCACCTTGTGTTTTTAAGTCAACAATTACTTCATTTAAAATCGCTAATCCTTCATTAATCGTTTCATGGAAACGCTCTTCTTCTGTTCGCACAACTTTTTCAATGAAGGCTTTTTGCTCTAAAACTTCTGGATAGTAACTCTCCATAATTTGACCAACTACTGGAACTAATGTATACAAGAAAGCTTCTTGAATCCCCAATTTTTGACCATGCATCACCGCACGACGTAATAAACGACGTAAAACATAGCCACGTCCTTCATTTGATGGCAAGGCTCCATCACCAATCGCAAAAGAAAGTGCCCGAATATGATCAGCAATTACTTTATAGGAAATATCACTAGTTGGATCTTCACCATATTTTACTTGGCCACTTAATTTTTCGATGGCTTCAATAATTGGTAAAAATAAATCTGTTTCAAAGTTGGTTGGTGCATCTTGTACAATGGAAACAACGCGTTCAAGACCCATCCCCGTATCAATATTTTTATGTGGTAGTGGTTCATATGTATCATCTGGCTTATGGTTAAATTCAGAAAAAACTAAATTCCAAATTTCTAGGTAACGCTCATTTTCGCCCCCAGGATAGTTTTCTGGATCATCCGTAGCTAAATTATTAAAGGCTTCCCCACGATCATAAAAAATTTCTGTGTCTGGACCACTCGGACCCGCACCAATATCCCAGAAATTATCCTCAACATCAATCACATGATCTTCAGGCAATCCGATTTCTTCTAACCAAATTCTTTTAGCCTCTAAATCTTTTGGATAAACCGTCACAAATAACTTTTCTGGTTCAAAAGCTAACCATTCAGGCGAGGTTAAAAATTCCCAAGCCCAATGAATCGCTTCCTTCTTAAAATATTCCCCAATCGAGAAGTTCCCTAACATTTCAAACATTGTATGGTGACGAGCCGTCCGTCCGACATTTTCAATATCGTTAGTTCGAATTGATTTTTGAGCGTTCGTAATTCTAGGGTTATCCGGCACAATCGAGCCATCAAAATATTTTTTTAAGGTTGCCACGCCTGAGTTAATCCATAACAAGGTCGGATCATTGACCGGAACTAAAGACGCACTTGGTTCAATCGAATGCCCTTTACCCTTGAAAAAATCTAAATACATTTGGCGCACTTGTGCACTGCTTAATTGTTTCATTTTCATTCCTTCTTTCTTCATTTTAAGACAAAAAAAGACACCACTGCAATACAAGGACGTTTAAACGCGGTACCACCTTGTTTGCAATGATGTCTGATCATTACCTCTTTATCTCGGTAACGCTGAGTGGCGTTGATATTTCTATCAAATCTCATACGAGGGAGCAATTTAACGAGAACTTGTTTTTCTCTCAACTTTGAAAAACTTTCTGTGAAGTGAACTCAATTAGATTATATCCTCTTACTTCCTAATGAAGTATAAAAAAGATTCGCTAAAAAGTCAATCCTTTCAACCAAACTAATCTTTTGAAATAACAATCACCTTTCGGTAAGCATAATCACCAGGGTGTAACTCTTTTTCTTTTGCTAAGATTTTGCGTGAACGGTAATAAGAAGAAAGCGGCATCCAATCAAACAATGGAATACCCGTTTCTACTGTTTTTTCTAGTTTTAAAAACCCCGAATCAGTCAATTCCCAAAAGCGGCGGTGGTTGTCTATAATTAAACCGAACATATTTTCTTGCTTCATTTTCCGAGCAACTTGACGGCCTTGATAATTCTCGCCTTGCTCAAGGTCATTCCCCCAACGAAACAACTTACGCGTCCCAGCCCCCACAACGTACTCCCATTCATCTTCAGACAAAAGGTCAAATACTTGTTGATTTACCGCCTTTTTTAACGTTTCAAAAGTGCAGTTTTCGTGACGATAAACTTGATAGGTTTCATTGATAAAATTTAATTTCGCATAAAACTGATTTTCTTCATAGATTTCATTTGGCAGTTGAAAAGTTAAGCTGTCAAGTAAAGAAGTACCTTGTTTAAAATAGGTCCGTAACGCCGGTTCAATTGGTAAAAATTCTTCCACCATTCCAGTGAATTCACCCGTGACGGTATTTAGCTCTCCAATCGCGCGCGTTCCGGCTGGAAGAGCTACTTTTTGGACAAGCATTGGCGAAATGGCCACTTTTCGGAGGCCACTTGTTGATTCATTGACAAAAAAATCCCAATCTTCGGTTGTTTCAAATTGATAACTCTGCTGCAATTCTTTAAAATAAGCACTATCGTTCACTTGTTTTTGATCCCAACAAGTAATTGGTAATCCCTGTGTCCCGAAATTCCAACCTAAAATTGCTTCTTTATTACCCGGCACTAACACGAAGCGCTCTCCATCAATTGAGCATTCAAAAGTTTTGCATTTAATTCCTGAAAGCTCGAACTCTTTGTACTCAACATCGGAAACATATTTAAGTGGACTTACAAAATACATTAATACTTGATCCATCACTTGGGTCCGAAGTTCTCGGGATAAATTCTTCCAATTACTCCACTCCAACGCTTCGAAAAAATCCATTTTTTTACCACCTTTTACGCATGTCTTTTTATTTAGTATAGCATTAAATGCAAGTTAAGAACATGTCAACGCTTAAGATTTTAATCTATCCTAGCTATGTTTATTGGTCTAGAGAGTAAAAAACTGACTTGAAAAATTATTTCAAGTCAGTTTTCTAATGGTTATTCAAACATAGCTCTTGATGCTTAGCCTTTATTTGAGCTTTTCTTATTTTTACGAGCGGTTCGGGTCGTTTGACGTCGCTCTAATTTTCGTTTTGCTTTATTGCTCTTATCAATTTCCCACTGCATTTTCTTTTTGTAGCCAGGTTTGACTTTCTTTTTCTTCTTATTCACCATGGCTAACATTTTTGGATCTAATTCATCACGGGTTTTTTCACGTTTTTGACGACGGTTACGATCATAGGTAGTAACGATTTCACCATTCTTAATTTCTTTTGGTTCAAATGTTACTCCTAATTTTTCAATATCAGCAATGGCTT
>CAYNOA010000040.1:3185-10403 GCA_964398695.1 uncultured Enterococcus sp.
AAGAAATCTAAATCATCAGGGATTTCTGCGTTGATTACATGTGAAACACCCTCAATATCAATTCCGCGGGCAGCTAAATCGGTCGCAACTACGTATTGAAACTCCAAATTTTGGACTTGACGCATGATGCGTTTGCGTTCTCGAGGGGTGATATCTCCATGAATTTTTGCCACTTTTAAATCTTTTTCAACTAAGTAACTGGCAATTTCATCTACCCGCGCTTTTGTGTTGGCAAAAACAATGGCTAGATAAGGGTGCCCCACGGTCAATAATTGATAAATTAATTGATTCGTATTCTTACCTTTGGTTGAAAGCAACCAGTTTTCAATATTTTCTGAAATGACTAATTTCGGTTGAATTTCTGTAACAATTGGATTTTCTAAATATTTTTTTAAAAATGGACGCAGTCTCTCAGGAATTGTAGCTGAAAAAACAAGCATTTGAAGTTTTTCTGGCAAACGACTCGCAATTTGGTCGACTTCTTTTAAAAAGCCTAGATCTAAGGTCATATCTGCTTCGTCTACAATAAAAGCAAACGCGGTATGAACTTTTAAAGCTTGCTCATTAATTAAATCTAGAATTCTTCCCGGTGTCCCAACCACTAAATGTGGCTGCTGATTCTTCAACCGGTTCAATTGACGTTGTTTATCTGTCCCTCCAACAAAATTAGCAACTCGCATTTCCGGTTCAGAAAAATCTGCAATTTGTTTAGCTGCTTGATAAATTTGTGTGGCTAATTCACGACTTGGAGCCGTAATCACGACTTGAACTTGATCTTTCGTTGGATCAATTTTATCCATCAGTGGTAGTAAAAACGTATGTGTTTTCCCACTCCCCGTTTGTGACTGTCCAATCACACTATGACCTTTTTGGATTAAAGGAATCATTTTTTGTTGGACCTCAGTTGGTTGCTTGAAGTTCTTGGCGTTTAGTGCTTCATAAATAAATGGTTGGAATGCAAATGTTTCAAATGTCATTCAAACACCTTCTTTCTTAATAACATCTTTGTGATTATAGCACATTCATTTTTAAAAACCTACTTTTATCCAGTCAATCTTAAAAAAATAAGCACAACTTATTCCTCGTATCGTCCGCATAAAAATGGATTATGACTCATAAAATAAGTCATAATCCTTCAATTTACTCCAATTGCTTCATTTTTAATCTTCTTTTGGTGCGCGTGGTGGACGTGTGCCCCAATATTGAAACAAGTCTGTTCGTAACGCACCATTATAAAGTTTGCGTTTTTTAGTCGCTTTTTCCCCATAAAAATCTTCAAACAGTAAGTCACTCGTTAAAATGTACTTGCTCCAAGTTTTTAATGGTTTAAAGACCTGTCCCATTTCACGGTATAATTGACGAACCGATTCTTCTTCCCCCAAACGTTCCCCGTAAGGTGGGTTGGCCACAATCACGCCATATTCTTTGGTTGTTTTGAAATCTTTGACTGCTTGTTGTTTAAAAGTAATCGAATCGCCTAAACCAATTTCTTCTGCATTCTTTCGCGCAATCTCAATCAGCTTCCCATTAATATCTGATCCGGTAATATCTAAATCAATTTCATAATCCGCGGCTTCATCCGCCGCCGTACGAACTTGATCAAAAACTTCTGGTTTAAACCAATCCCACTTTTCACAGGCAAATTCGCGATTAAAACCAGGAGCAATATTATGTCCGATTAAGGCCGCTTCAATACATAACGTTCCAGAACCACAGACTGGATCATAAAAAGGACGATCTTTACGCCAATTGGTTAACATCACTAAAGCAGCAGCCATATTTTCTTTTAGTGGTGCCCCCCCTTTTTCTAAACGATAGCCTCGTTTAAATAGGCTCGGTCCGGTCGTGTCTAAGGTCACCATCACATGGTCTTTTAAAAGGGCAACTTCTAATTGAAACAGCGCACCGGTTTCAGCTAATGGCACAGATGCTGGACGGTGATAATATTCACGCAAACGATTCACAATTGCTTTTTTAGTAATTGCTTGGCAATCTGGCGTACTAAATAATTTTGATTTAATTGATTTGCCGGCTACTGGGAACTCCGCATCTAGTGGCAAATAATCTTCCCAAGGTAACGCTTTGACTTTTTCGAATAATTCATCAAATGTATAGGCATCAAATTCACCGACCACAATTTTTACCCGATCGGCGGTTCTCAACCACAAATTAGCGGTCGCAATGGTTTCCATTGTGCCTTTAAAACGGGCACGACCATTTTCAACTTCACATTCAATCCCTAAATCACGCAGTTCTTTTCCTACTAGGGCTTCTAAACCACTTGCTGCTGTTGCGACTAAATTAAAAACTTGGTTTTCTTTCATAATATTCTCCTTTATGATAAAAAAAACCTTCCAAATCGGAAGGATTCCCTGATATCATGTGATTTTCTATAAGCCATGTTCTGTCCAATTGTTTTTTCAGGGAAAAACAATCTGGATAATCATCTATCTGCAATTTACATTGCCTCTTTGTCCCGTTCATTTCCGTTACAAAAAGCGCCCCTACCATTGTTTGGGTTGCTCACTCGAGGGGTTTACCGCGTTCCACCGCTTAAATTTCTTTAAGCGCTTCGTCACTGTGGCACTTTCAAGGGTACTCAAGCATAGTTTTCACCTTAGCTTTTTTTCCTGCCGTTATTTCATTTGAAATACCCTAGCTTATGGTTTCGCTAGGCACGAACACTACAGACATCGCAGTCTGTGTGAGCATGGACTTTCCTCAGCTTGATCAAGTCAAACCGCGATTATCTAAAAATCACAATATCATCATTTTTTTATTAAAATTGACGCGTTTGTTCTAAATCTTCTTCAACTGTTTTTGGTGCTACAAAAGCGTCCGTTGTTGCGGATTGATCTAATTTTTTACCAAAAACTTCTTTTTCTAAATTAGACAAGCGTTTCAAAATATCAAAGTTGGTAACGGCTTGGCTTTTTGGCGCTTCCGTTTGAATACGAGAAGAAATTGCTTGGCTTTTACTTAATTGTGCTACTTTTGCATTTAAGCGATCATTTTCTTCTTGTAAGGTTAAAATTTCTTTTGTAAATGTCTCATAGTCCTTAATAACGCCATCTAAAAACTCGTCTACTTCAATTGGATCATAGCCACGCATTTTTGTCTTAAATTCTTGTTGTAAAATATCTTTTGCTGTATAAGTTGTATTTGCCATATTCACACCCCATGAGTTAAATTCTGCTAAAAATAGCTTTCTTATCTATTCTACCAAAAAAGCCCAATAAATCAATTAAAATCGCTAGAAAATGCGATGTTTTCTAAATCATCCATAAAAATTTGGCGAATCTCATATTGATTACTCCTATGTTTTTCTTTTGCTTCTTTTAAAAAATACTGAGTTTTGCCAGGATACTCTTCATCATAAACGAGTAAGCATCCTTGCGTTTTCCTTAAGATAAATTTAGTGTGATTCTTTAATTGCTGTGGATTTTCATACTTTTTATGGCTCGTTGCATTTACATAATCTGCTTGAAGTTTTATTTCATCAAGTATTTGCTTATTTTGTTCGTTCCAATTTTCTCCCCAACCTTCAAAGGGGCTCAAAATAGCCAACTTTATTTCTGGATAAGTTTTTCTTAAGCGCAGTACTTCTTGTGCCGCCCACGACTCGACACCTAGGTTACCTGAAGTAAGAAACCAAGTCACACCTTCAAAAATGCAGGCTTCGATTTGTGAACTTAGTGCTTTCTTAATGATTTGAATTTTAGGATCTTTCTCGTTAAAAACGCTGATTTCGTAGCTTCGATAACCAGATATATACATACTTTTTTTCGTTTCCATAAACTCCTCTTTTCATTCTCTTTTAGTTTTTGCTATAATACTTGTCAGGAGTGTGATTGTAATGAACTTTCAATACCCCAATGGTCATCTTCCATTGTATAAGGAAAATCAAAAAAAACAACGAAAAGCGCTCACTCCATCGTTTGCAAACCGAGGAATGCGTTTTGAAGAATCAATTAATGCGAGTAATGAATACTATCTGAATCATCACCTTGCCGTGATTCATAAAAAGCCGACACCGATTCAAATCGTTAAAGTTGACTATCCAAAGCGCAGTGCCGCAGTGATTAAAGAAGCTTACTTTAGAGAAGCATCAACCACAGACTACAACGGGGTGTATCAAGGCTATTATTTAGATTTTGAAGCAAAAGAAACAAAGAATAAAACTTCTTTTCCTTTCAAGAATTTTCACTTGCATCAAATTGAGCACATGAAAAAATGTCTTAAACAAAAAGGGATTTGTTTTGTTTTACTCTGGTTTTCAACGTTAGAGCGTTGCTTTTTCGTCGATAGTCAGGAAATTATTTATTATTGGGAAATGCAAAAAACCGCCAAGAAATCATTGCCTTTAAAAAAAATTGAAGAAATTGGCATTGAAATCAAGTTAGGGATTGCACCCAGAATTCCTTATTTAAAAGCAGTCGATATTCATATCAAGAAAAAAGGAGAACAGCAAATAAATGAATGAATCACAAAATTTAACTAGACAACAAAATAAGAAAAAGAAAAAAACCACCCCTAAGAAAAAAAGAACGGTTGGTTCAATCATCTTAAACACCTTCTTAGGTCTTATCTTTATCGGATGCATTGCCTTTTTATCAGGGGCTGGTCTTTTTTGGTACTACGCAAAAAATGCGCCAACTTTAGATGAAACACGCTTAGAATCACCAAACTCATCTAGATTTTTTGCAGCAAATGGAGAAGAGTTCCAATCAGTTGGAGCAGAAAAAAGAGAAACCATTGCAGCCAATGAAATTCCACAACTATTAGAAGATGCGATTGTCTCGGTTGAGGATCGACGTTTTTATAATCATATTGGGGTTGATCCGATTCGAATTGTCGGTTCTGCGCTTTCAAATGCCAAAACTGGTGGCATGCAAGGGGGAAGTACGTTAACACAACAGTTAATTAAACTCTCTTTCTTTTCAACGGATGCTTCTGATCAAACCTTAAAAAGAAAAGCGCAAGAAGCTTGGCTAGCCGTCCAATTAGAAAAAGAAAAATCTAAACAAGAAATATTAACGTATTACATTAATAAAGTTTATATGTCCAATGGTCTATACGGAATGCAGACCGCTTCTAAAGCCTTTTATGGAAAAAGTTTAGACGAATTAACACTCGCCCAAACAGCGCTAATTGCTGGACTGCCAAATGCGCCTTCTTTTTTTGATCCCTACGCCAATCCAGAAAATGCTAAAGAGCGACGGGATACCGTTTTATACACGATGAAAGAAAATAATAAAATTACAAAACAAGAATATGAAGAAGCAATTGCAACACCGATTGATGATGGGTTAATTAAATTACATCAAGGCAACAATAATTGGCAATATTATGACAACTACTTAACAGAGGTCATTGCTGAAGTGAAAGCAAAAACGGGAAAAGATGTTTACACCGATGGCTTAGAAGTTCACACGAATATCGACATCGCTGCACAAAAGCAACTTTATGATATTGTGAACTCTAATCAATATGTAATGTATCCAGATGATGAAATGCAAGTGGCCGCAACTTTGATGGATGTAAATACTGGAAAAGTCACTGCCCAAATTGGCGGGCGAAAAATCCCAGAAGGAACCATGTTTGGTCAAAACTTAGCAACAAATACCCGTCGTGACTTTGGTTCAACTGTCAAACCATTAATGGCCTATGCACCGGCTTTTGAATATTTAGACTATTCAACAGGAAAAATGATTGTTGATGAACCTTATAAATATGTCGGAACAAATCTAGCGGTCACAAATTGGGACAATCAATATTGGGGTAAAATGACTTTAAGAACTGCTCTGGTTGAATCCCGCAACGTCCCTGCCGCAAAATTGTTTTGGGATGTAGGCGCTGATAAGGTAAGTCAATTTTTAAGTAACCTCGACATTGAATATGCTGAATTACAACAATTTAATGCCATTTCTAGTAATACAAGTACAGAAGATGGCACAAAATACGGCGTTTCTAGCTTGAAAATGGCTGCCGCCTACGCTGCTTTTGCTAACGGTGGAACCTACTATGAACCTCAATATGTAAATAAAATTGTTTACCAAGACGGTTCCGAGGAAGTCGAAGCCTTTAACGTGAATGGCACAAAAGCGATGGAAGAAACGACTGCTTACATGATTACCGATGTATTAAAAGGTGTAATTACAGACGGGACTGGTACCAATGCAAGTATTCGTGGATTGTATCAAGCAGGAAAAACGGGCACATCCAATTATACAGATGATGAATTAAGTAAAATTAACTCCCCTTACTCCATTTCGCCAGATTCAACGTTTGTTGGCTATACACCAAACTATTCTCTGGCAGTTTGGACTGGTTACAATGAAAAACTCACACCGATTACAAGTGATTATTCAAGAGTCGCCAGTGATGTTTATCGGGAATTAATGCAATATATCTCTGCTTCTCTCCCAAATGTTGATTGGGAAATGCCTGCAGGCTTAACTCGTGTAGGGATAGAACTTTATTTAGAAGGTGCAAAAGTCGAGCAACCGGCTGCCTCTAAACCAAAGGAGTCTCCCAAAAAAATAACAGAAGAATCTAAAACAACCCCGTCTAGTACAGAAGCAAGCACAGTAGTAAGTACAGAAACGAAGGCATCAACTGAATCTATACCCGCTGAAACAGCCGAATCAAAGCCTGTTGAAAGCACACCAAATGAAAACGCAGATGGCAACAATTCACCAAATGACCAAAATCCACAGACACCAAATACCACTCCGGTAACACCTACACCTTAAAAATGAAACACTCCTTGAAAGGTCTTACTTCAAGGAGTGTTTCGTTTTTTCTTTCATGCGATTTTTCCCCTCTTGACAAATTTCCAGTAAGGGGCAAGATGAACACTTTGGCGAACGCGCTAAGCAGTGATAGCGACCAAAAAAAATCAAGGTGTGGTGAGCTTTTACCCATTGTTCTTTGGGAATCTTGCGCATAAGTGTCTCCTCCACTTCCGGTAACGACGCATTTAGTTTGCAGATCCTTAAGCGTTTTGACACGCGTTCAACGTGCGTATCTACCGCAATCGCTGGAATACCAAAAGAAATGCCTAAAACCACATTTGCTGTCTTGCGACCAACGCCAGCTAATCGCATTAACTCTTCGCGAGTAGCCGGGACTTGGCCAGAGAAATCTTCAACCAATTGTTGCGCACAGCGTTTGATATTTTTCGCTTTTGTCCGGTATAAACCAATTGTTCTAATC
>CAYNOA010000040.1:10413-12752 GCA_964398695.1 uncultured Enterococcus sp.
CAAGGGGAGCCTGCGCTAATTTTTCTGCGGTCGGAAAAGCTTGAAACAAAGCTGGGGTTACCTTATTAACAGAGATATCCGTCGCTTGTGCACTTAAAATTACGGCAATTAATAACTGAAAAGGATTTTCATGAACGAGCTCTCCATGTGCACCAGGAAACATTTGATACATTTGATCCATTGCCCATTGTGTTTTTTCTCTACTAATCATAAGCATCCTCTTCTAGCCAATTGTGTAATGAGATTTTTGGCAATTGCTTTTCTGATGGTGTTTCTTTTTGCAGCAACTGCCGCTTTCTGCGTTGTTGCTCTTCTTGCACTTGTTGGCTCGTACGAATATTTTTTCGTTCCCAAGAAAGTAAAATACGATCAATATAATTCAAACTATAAGCTTGATTTAAGACCGCTTCTCGTAAAGCAAGTTGAATTAATTCTACTTGATAATGATCATCATCTAGCCATTGCCCGATTCTTTGAAATTCAATTTGAGAAAGTGGACGACCAAATTCTGCTTCAAAGCTTTGATATAATTCACGGATTTTTTCTTGTTCTTTTTGCTTTGTTTGCTTCATTTTTTCTTGTTCTTTTAATAAGGAAATCTTATTGAATATCAAATTCAAATCATACTGATCCACAATTTTCCCTGAATTTTCTTTTGTGGAAACAATTTGAATCATTTGTTTTTGAACCAGTTGATTTAACAAATAATAAATTTCTTGCTGAGAAAAATTCATATGATTGGCGATAATAGTCAAATCAGGAAATGAATTCCCTGCTGCGCGGTAACGAAATAATTGTAGCCATAGTAAAAATTCTTCATTGGTTAATCCGATTTTTCGATAGTTATCTAAAACTAAGTTCGAGTAAGTCGTTTGGCCATTTTTGATATAATCTTCTAATGAAATCATTTTTATTTCCTTTCTTTGCGATAAAAAAGGGAAACTAGCATTAGTCCCCTTTCGTTTGACTATTTAGCTGAAACATCGGCAATAATCTCAATTTCAATTAAAACATCTTTGGGTAAACGAGCAACTTCCACAGCCGATCTTGCTGGTAATACTTCACCAAATAAAGTCGCATAGACACCATTAAATGCAACAAAATCATCCATATTTTTCAAAAAACAAGTCGTTTTGACGATTTCGTTGGCTGTAATATTTGCAGCCACTAAAATTGCAGCAATATTTTTTAACACTTGGGTTGTTTGTTCCTCGATAGACTCACCAACGACTAGTCCTGTTTTTGGGTCTAAAGGAACTTGACCTGAAGCAAATAAAAAACCATTAGCAATTCGCCCTTGAACATAAGGTCCAATTGCTTGAGGGGCATTTAATGTTTGAATTACTGTCATTTTATTTATCACTCTCTTTCATTTTTTGACAATTTGGGCAAACGCCATAAATTTCTAATCGATGGCTATTTACTTTGTAATTGGTTAACTGTGCCGCTGCAACCTCCACATCGTCGAGTTTAGGATAATGAAAATCGGCGACCTTCCCGCAGTTTTCACAAATTACATGATAATGAGGTTTTAACGAAAAATCATAGCGGCTAGAAGCACTTCCGTAATTCATTTCTTTTAAGAAACCAATTTCGGTGAAGCGTTTTAAATTATTGTAGACAGTCGCTACACTAATACCCGGGAATTTTTTTTCAATCGCTTGATAAACTTCTTCCGCCGTTGGATGTGTTTGAACTTCTGTTAAAAATTCTAAAATAGCCATTCGTTGGGGGGTAATTCGAATATTTTCATTTTTTAAGTAAGCTAATGCTTCATCGAACGCAGTCACGATTTTCCCACCTTCATTTATTTTATTCTTATAAATGTATGATACTATGACTTTTAGAATTTATCTAGCAAAAAAGACGGATTTCATTTCACCAAGGAAACGAAATCCGTCTTAAAACCTGCATTAGATTGATTTAAATGTATTTACAACGTTTTCAACGGTGAAACCAAACTCGGCTAAGACTTTGTCACCGGGAGCAGAAGCACCAAAATGATCAATTGCAATGACTTTGCCACGACATTTTGTATAACGATCCCAACCAAATGGCGATGCCGCTTCAATTGCGACCCGTTTTTTCACTGCCTTTGGTAACACAGCTTCTTTGTATTCCGCCGATTGTGCTTCAAATAAATCCATACTTGGCATTGAAACCACTGATACATCGATACCTTCTTTTTCTAAAACTTTTTGTGCTTCCGTTGCTAAAAAGACTTCCGATCCCGTTGCTAGTAAAATCCCTTCAGGTTTTTCCCCTTTTTGTGCAGAAACAACGTAAGCGCCTTTTGCCACGCCTTCATCAGCTAAAGTCATTGTTCCTTCAATTACTGG
>CAYNOA010000041.1:0-12700 GCA_964398695.1 uncultured Enterococcus sp.
TTTTGTAGTTTAAAAAAACACCGATTAAAAGATTTTTTCTTTTAATTGGTGTTTTTTAGGGTGCAAGCGATGGCTATTAGGCCACAGATAACAATCAAAAATCGGTTATATCAATTCATATTAAAACGAACTTTAAGATTTTTTTTGATTTTATTTCTCAAAATCATGGTAGAAAGACCCTTCTCCTTTTCAATTTCAGAAAAATTCAGTATAATTAAGGTCAATATTAGTCAAGGGGGGGTGCGGAAGAGATGAATCAACGAAATACGTCTGATTCAATTGAAGCTTATTTGAAAAAGATTCTCGAAGACCGTTCGATGATTGAAATTCGTCGAACAGAGATGGCCGATTTATTTAAGTGTGTCCCTTCACAAATTAACTATGTCATTAATACACGTTTTACCATCCAACGCGGTTATAGCGTTGAAAGCAAGCGTGGCGGTGGCGGCTACATTCGCATTGAGAAAGTTCAAATTTCCAGTTACTATCAATTTTTACGGGAAATGAACCAAATGTTTGATGATACCTTAACCGAGGCCGAAGCAAGAGGCATGTTGCAAAAATTATTTGAAGAAGAATTATTAACGAAACGCGAAGCCGATTTACTTTATTCGACGACGAGTAAGGTTACTTTAGGGCGATTTTCACAAGAATTAGCCATTCGAGCGGCTATTTTACATGAAATATTAGAACGTTTAAGTTATCAAGAAAAGGAGTGAAGGTTATGGATGAATTATTTACACCAAGAGCAAAAGCCGTCTTAAGTATTGCGCAAGAAGAAGCCAAATATTTTAAACACCAATCCGTTGGTTCGGAGCATTTGCTACTCGCTTTAATTATTGAACAAGAAGGAATTGCCGGAAAAACTTTGCGCGAAATGAACGTGACTGAAAAAGATATTCGTGAAGAAATTGAGCACGTGACGGGCTACGGTGCAATGAAAGAATACCCAACCGGTGGTTTTTTACCCTATTCTCCGCGCGCCCGCCAAATTTTTGCGTTTGCGGGTGATGAGGCTAAACGTTTAGGGGTTGGCCAAATTGGGACGGAACATTTACTCTTGGGCATGCTAAGAGACGAAGAAATTTTAGCGGCACGCTTATTATTAAATCTTGGGTTTAGTTTAGCCAAAATGCGTCAATTGTTAAAAAAGAAAATGGGCTTAAGTGGGGCAAAAAGTGCGAATAACAATAATCGCCGTCCACAACCGCGCCGTCAAGGGGGCTCAGCCGGCAATCAAGCTACAGAAGGCACACCCGTACTTGATTCATTGGCGCGCGATTTAACCAAAATTGCACGTGAAAACCGCCTAGATCCAGTGGTGGGGCGCACAAATGAAGTCAAACGCTTGATTCAAATTTTGAGTCGTCGCACAAAGAATAACCCTGTCTTGGTTGGCGAACCGGGTGTTGGGAAAACGGCCATTGTTGAAGGGTTAGCGCAAAAAATCGTCCAAGGTGAAGTACCCGTGGATATGCAACAAAAACGTTTAATGATGCTTGATATGGGCGGCCTTGTGGCAGGGACGAAATATCGTGGCGAATTTGAAGATCGCATGAAAAAAATTATTGATGAAATTTATCACGATGGTAATGTGATTTTATTTATTGATGAACTCCACACGTTAATCGGGGCTGGTGGAGCAGAAGGAGCGATTGATGCGGCAAATATTTTAAAACCAGCACTCGCTCGTGGCGAACTGCAAACAATTGGGGCAACGACTTTAGATGAGTATCAAAAATACATTGAAAAAGACTCCGCTTTGGAACGGCGCTTTGCTCGTGTCCAGGTGGATCAACCAACACCGGCCGAAGCACAAGAAATTTTACGCGGTTTGCGTCCTCGTTATGAAGAACATCATGGCGTTCGTATCTCAGATGCCGCGCTAGATGCTGCGGTTCATTTATCGGTTCGCTATATTAATTCGCGACAATTACCGGATAAAGCGATTGATCTAATGGATGAAGCTGCCGCTAAAGTTCGGCTAGATAAAGCCGAAGAAGCCCCGACTTCCTTGCGTTTACAAACAGAAATGCTCGCTTTAGCTGAAGAAAAAGAAGTCGCGATTCGCAATCAAAACTTTGAAGCGGCTGCTCGTTTACGCTTAAAAGAAAAAGAAGTCGCTCAAGCTTTGACACAAGTGGCTATGCAAGAAATGAAAGAAGAAGAAGGTTATGCCGACGTCGTTACCGAAGAAGACGTGGCCGCCGTCGTTTCACAGTGGACGGGCGTCCCTTTGCAACAAATGGAGAAAAAAGAAACCGAACGGCTCCTAGCGTTAGAAGACGTCTTGCATGAACGTGTGGTTGGGCAAGATGATGCCGTTAAAGCGATTGCTCGCGCGATTCGTCGGGCGCGAAGTGGCTTGAAAGATCCTAATCGTCCCATTGGCTCCTTTATGTTCCTAGGCCCAACCGGTGTCGGAAAGACGGAACTTGCCAAAGCCCTGGCTGAAGCGATGTTTGGTAGTGAAGACTCCTTAATTCGGGTGGATATGTCAGAGTTTATGGAAAAATACAGTACCAGTCGTTTGATTGGCTCACCGCCAGGCTATGTCGGTTATGATGAGGGGGGTCAACTAACGGAGAAAGTTCGGAGTAAACCTTACTCGGTGATTTTATTGGATGAAGTGGAAAAAGCCCATCCGGACGTTTTTAATATTTTATTACAAGTCCTTGATGATGGACATTTAACCGATGCCAAAGGTCGAAAAGTCGATTTCCGTAATACGATTTTAATTATGACGTCTAATATTGGAGCGACGCAATTGCGAGAAGAAAAAAATGTCGGTTTTAATGTCGTCGATTCGTCGAAAGATTATCGCGCGATGCAAAAACGCATTTTAGAAGAATTGAAAAAAGCCTATCGACCAGAATTTCTAAACCGCATTGATGAGACGATTGTCTTTCGTTCCTTGGAACAAGGTGAAATCCATCAAATCGTCAAAATTATGAGTCAATCGATTATTAAACGTTTAGCCGAGCAAGAAATCAAAATAAAAATTACCCCGGCAGCACTCGATGTGATTGGGAAAGCCGGCTTTGACCCTGAATATGGGGCGCGTCCAATTCGTCGGGCCTTACAAAAAGAAGTCGAAGATCGTCTAAGTGAAGCGTTATTGATGGGCCAAATCCATATTGGAGATCAGGTAACCATTGGTGCTTCTAAAGGCGTGATTACGTTAAATGTCAAAGAGAAAAAGAACGAAGTGATTTTACAAAAAGTTTAAGAGATAAGCATGCAACCTGACATTTTCGGTTGTATGCTTTTTTGGTATGCAAATGTAAGAATTTGTCTGAATGCTTTCCACAAGCTTTTTATCTAAAATAAAAAATAGTTCACAAAGATAGTGGGAAAAGGGCGTTTACTAAAACAAATAAGACAATTGACAAGTGATTTCAACTTTTATTTATGTATTTCAATACACATAAGTCTGTGAATTTTTCGTGAAAAAAGCAACAAAAGCACTTGGAAAGACCCAAAGCATATGATACGATAAGTTCGTTGTAAAAAAGCAAGATTGAATTCAAGAAAACGAGGTTACCATTAATGATAGAGATCATCGCAACCGTTGCATCGGTTGAACAGGCCAAAGCACTCTTACCATTTGTCGATACGATTTATTTTGGTGAAGAAACATTCGCTTTACGCTTACCGCACTCTTTTAGTCGAGCGGAGCAACAAACATTAGTTACGCTGGCTCATCAAGCTGGGAAAAAAGCCCAAGTGGCAGTCAATGGCTTGATGCATCCAGAAAAAATGAAATTAATTCCTGAATATTTGGCTTTTTTAGTTGAAATCGGTGTCGATCAAATTACAGTCGGCGAGCCCGGCACTATTTTTGTGATGAAGAAAAACGAAGAGTTACGCCTACCGTTTATTTATGCGGGCGAAACGCTTGTCACTAGTGCCCGCCAAATTAATTTTTGGGCGAAAAAAGGCGCAGTTGGTGCCATTTTAGCGCGTGAAGTGCCATTTGAAGAAATGCAAATCATGGCGTCACAATTAAGCGTGCCAGCAGAAGTCTTAGTTTATGGCGCCACGTGTATCCATCATTCGAAACGACCGCTTTTACAAAATTATTATAATTTTACCGGCCAAGCAGAAGGCAAAGACCGTGACCGCGATCTATTTCTTTCAGAGCCGAAAAAAGATGAGACCCATTATTCGATTTTTGAAGACAGTCATGGGACGCACGTCTTTGCCAATAATGATTTAAATTTAATCAAAGAATTAAAAGAACTAGCCGCTACCGGTTTTCAAACGTGGAAACTTGATGGGATTTTAAACGCAAGTGATTCATTTATTGAGGTTGCAAAAATCTTTGATCACGCGCGGCACGCGATTGAATCAGGAGCTTGGACAAAAGAACTGGCTGAAGAATTGAACACGCAAATCATTGCCCATCATCCAGGCAATCGTGGGTTGGATACCGGTTTTTACTACATTGATCCAACAAAAATTAAGTAAGGGGATAAAACATGAGCGAGAAAAAAGTTTTAAAACGACCAGAAGTTTTAGCACCTGCGGGCACTTTAGAAAAATTAAAAGTCGCGATTCATTATGGCGCGGATGCGGTTTATATTGGTGGGAATGCCTACGGGTTGCGAAGTCGTGCGGGGAATTTTACCTATGAAGAAATGGCAGAAGGCGTGGCATTTGCCAAAGCCCACAAGGCTAAAGTTTACGTAGCGGCTAATATGGTGACACATGAAGGCAACCAAGCCGGTGCGGGTGAATTTTTCCGTGAACTGCGTGATGTTGGGATTGCGGCCGTGATTGTGTCTGACCCAGCATTAATTGAAATTTGTATTACCGAAGCACCCGGCTTACCGGTTCATTTATCGACTCAAGCTTCTGCCACCAACTTTGAAACCTTAGAATTTTGGAAAGAAGAAGGTTTGGAGCGTGTCGTTTTAGGTCGTGAAGTTTCAATGGAAGAAGTAGCAGAAATTCGGAAAAATACCGACGTTGAAATTGAAGCCTTTATTCACGGAGCGATGTGCATTTCTTATTCCGGTCGCTGCACCTTATCCAATCATATGTCCATGCGCGATGCCAACCGTGGTGGCTGTTCACAGTCTTGTCGTTGGAAATACGATTTGTATGACCTACCTTTTGGCGGTGAGCGTCGGAGCTTAACGCAAAATGGCGCGGTGGCGGAAGATTTTTCAATGAGTGCCGTGGATATGACAATGATTGAGCATATCCCTGATTTAATTGAAAATGGCGTCGATTCTTTTAAAATTGAAGGTCGAATGAAATCAATTCATTATGTTTCAACCGTTTCAAATGTTTATAAGGCAGCCGTCGATAGTTATATGGCAGACCCAGAAAACTATGTCTGCAAGCAAGAATGGATTGATGAACTTTGGAAAGTCGCCCAACGGGAATTAGCCACTGGTTTTTACTATCATACGCCAACTGAAAACGAACAACTTTTTGGTGAACGTCGTAAAATTCCGGAGTATAAATTTATCGGCGAAGTCTTAGCCTATGACGAAGCGACTAAAATAGCGACCATTCGTCAGCGTAATGCGTTTGAAGTGGGGGACGAAATTGAATTTTACGGGCCCAACTTCCATCACTTTGAACAAAAAGTCGAAGCAATGTACAATGAAGACGGTGAGTCGATTGATCGTGCGCCAAACCCAATGATGATTTTAACGATGCCAGTGGTTGAGCCGGTTCAAGTCGGCGATATGATGCGTAAAAGAAAATAACAAATGAACAAATAAAGAAGAACCGAATCGTTTTTAGGTTTGGTTTTTCTTTTGGCTTTTATTTTAACCAAGGAGCGAATTTAGTGGAACTAAAATGACGAACACAAATGCAACCAGCAGATTGGCCGCTGCTACTAGAGGCCGCTCCCGAAAAAGCAAGGATTGAAAGTTATCTTCAGACTAGTGAATGATTAGAAGTACGAGCCAAAAACCAATTGCTTGGTCTATTTGTACTACGAGAAAAAAGTGTTACTAGGGTCGAAATTATGAACATAAGTGTAAGTAAAAAGGCTCAAAATCAAGGGATTGGCCCAGAGCTACTCAGGGAAGCTTTCCGTAAAAGCCAAGCCAAAGCTTATGGACAAATCTAAGTGAAAACAAGGACAAGCAAGCTCAGTGCCCCTAATCTTTTATCAAAAACAAGGCTTTCGCGTGGTGAGTGTCTTGGTGGATTATTTTACGCAAAATTATCAAGAGGTGTTAATTGAAAACGGCATTTGGTTAAAAGATGCCTTGTTGCTGAAGCGAAGCTTGATTGATTGACAGGAGAAAATCCACATGCTAGTTTGAGTAAATACGAAGAAATGAGATTGGAGGCAACTTCTTTGAAGAAATATGATTATATCGTGATTGGCGGCGGCAGTGGTGGCATTGCTTCAGCCAACCGAGCAGCGATGCGCGGTGCGAGCGTTTTATTAGTTGAAGGAAAAGAATTGGGTGGGACTTGTGTGAATGTTGGTTGTGTCCCGAAAAAGGTGATGTGGCAAGCCAGTGATCTTTTTGAAAGCCTACACCGTGACGCGAGTGGGTATGGAATCACAGCTCAGTCGCTAACGTTAAATTTTAAGCAACTTGTGGATAAGCGTGAACAATATATTGAATTTTTGCACGGCGCTTATGCTCGTGGACTGGCCGGCAATGGCGTGGAAGTGATTAAAGGTTATGCACAATTTGTGGATAACCAAACGATAATTGTGGATAACTCAAAATATCAAGCACCACATATTTTAATTGCGACAGGGGGACGACCAAAAGCGCTCGCAATTCCAGGCGGAGAGTATGCCTGTGATTCCGATGATTTTTTTGCCTTAACCGAGCTGCCTAAAAAACCAATCGTGATTGGCGGTGGCTATATTGCGGCCGAAATTGCTGGTGTGATGCAAGGTCTAGGGGCACAAGTTTTATGGGCATTTCGTTACCACCGCCCACTAAGGTGCTTTGAAGAAATGTTATCCTACCACTTAATGGCGCTTTATCAACAAGACGGGCTGAAACTGTATGCCTCCCACGTACCAGAAAAAATTGAAAAAATTGGGGATAACTATGCGGTCTATTTTACCAATGGGACTACTTTAACGGGCGATTACGTTCTTTTTGCGGGCGGTCGTGCGCCGAATGTGGCCAACTTAGGCTTAGAAAACACCACGATTACCTTATGCGAAAATGGCTTCATTCCAGTCGATGCGTACCAAAATACAAATACCAAAGGCATTTATGCCGTGGGGGATGTTATTGGTAAAATTGATTTAACCCCAGTGGCGATTGCGGCCGGTCGTCGTTTATCTGAGCGCCTTTTTAACCAGCAAGTCGATGCACATTTGGATTACGATCTCGTGCCAACCGTCGTCTTTACGCATCCACCGATGGCGACGATTGGCTTGTCAGCCAAAGCTGCGAAAGACAAGTATGGCTCAAATCAAGTCAAAGTGTATCAATCTGAATTTACGCCAATGTATTTTGCATTAGATACTTATCGTCAAAAAGCGAAAATGATGCTCGTTTGTGTTGGCGAAACAGAAAAAATTGTGGGCCTACACGGCATTGGCCGCGGTGTGGATGAAATGCTCCAAGGTTTTGCGGTGGCTATCAAAATGGGGGCAACGAAAAAAGATTTTGATGAAACGGTGGCTATTCACCCGACCGGTTCAGAAGAATTTGTGACGATGCGATAAAAAAGGAAGCAGTCAGACGATTGCCGGAATGAATCATAGAGCGCAGGCTCCAATTTCAGAAATGTCGCAAAAGCAGACTTTTAGCAAAAAAAGACGGGACCGTGACATGTGTGTCACGGTCCCGTCTTTACGAACAAGCGGTCTTTTTGATTCGTCTTTTTTAAAACCGCGTCTTTTAAGTCGTCCGATGTAAAATCAATTGGGTAATCGCCAGCAGTGTTTCTTTGGCCCAAGCTGGTTCTTTCGGTAGTTTTTTTAACGAACGAAGTGCTTGATTGGTATAATCGGCTGCCAGCGCCTGTGCTTTTTTGACACCATTTGAAGAAGCAACGAGTGCAAAAACTTGTTGGGCCTCTTCTGGCGTTAAGTGTTCTTTTTTCGCTAATAAAGGTTTAAGTTCGAGGGCTTTTTCTTCTAAAGCATAAAGCAATGGTAGCGAGTAAATCCCTTGGCGAACGTCTTCTAACACAGGCTTACCAAGCGCAGTACTTGTCTGAGTATAATCTAAAATATCATCTAAAATTTGAAAGGCCATGCCGATATTGTGGCCAATTTCCCCCGCCTTTTTAGCAAAAGCCGTGGTAGATCCGCTTTCCATGGCACCAATCCCACAACTTAAAGCAAATAGCTCAGCCGTTTTACCAGAAATATTGGCTAAATATTCGTCAATCGTGACTTCAGCATAGTAATGTTTATCCATTTGGCCAAGTTCGCCAGCTAAAATTTTTTCCATACTTTTTGAATTCATCTGTAAGCTTTTCATTGAACTTGCATAGTCGGCCATGAGTTTAAAACAAGTCACAAATAAATAATCGCCAGCGTAGACTGCCGTACTATTGCCAAAATGCGCTCGAATGGTCGGCTGTTTGCGCCGTAAATCGGATTCATCGACAATATCGTCATGAATTAAAGTCGCCGTGTGGAGCATTTCAATGGCGGCTGCTAGAGCAATGGTCTTTTCATGGTCGGCTTGTTGGCCAAATTGTGCAAAAAGGATTTGATAGGCCGGTCGTAGTAACTTCCCACCGGCTTGAATCATCTCTAAAATGGCGGTTTCAACCTCTTTGTTTTTTAATTGAATGGCATTTTCCATTCGTGTTAAAGTTTCTTCTAAATCTTTTTGTAAATGGGGAAATTGCGCCCACATTGGGTGAAGTGCCATGATTACCCCTCCTTTCATCGTTGGGCTTAAAACCACCGAACCTGAGTTTCTTCTTCGTAAGCTTGTTGAAATTGTTTGAGTGTGTTGACGCGTTGCAATAAGTAATTGGCGCTAATCCCAATCGCAATCCCGGATAAAATTCCTAAAAAGGATAAAATAGGCAAATAAAGCATCACGCTAAAAGATTGGGCAATCCAAGAGGCGGTGACTAGTTGACCGACATTATGCATAAAACCACCCGTGGCACTAATCCCAATAATACTGACGCGTTTGGGGCCTAATTTTTTGATGGCTAACATGCTAACGTAGCTTAATAAACTGCCAGAAAAACTATATAAAAAAGTTGAAACCGTGCCGCCCAGTAAGGTTGTTAAAATTAAACGAAGCAAGACGAGTAAGAGACTTTCTTTTTTAGGCATCGTAAATAAGGCGATAATGGTAATTAAATTGGCTAATCCAAGTTTGGCACCTGGGGCAAAGGCAAAAGGATAGGGAATTAAATTTTCAATGAGGCCGATAACGACACCTTGAGCCACAAGTAAAGAAATAAAAATAATTTTGCGTAAATGATTCATAAATTAAACGATTAATAGATCAAATCGTTGTGCTCACCCCCATCTAAGGCTTTAATTTCAATCACCAATTTATGCGGGAGGCAGACGATGGTTTCGCCATTTTTGCTGGCCCAACCCCGTCGCACGCAAATTTGATCCCCGCAAGAGGCGTCTTTGATGCGAATGCGTCGCCCATCGATTTCGATTAAATTCGAATCCCCATCTTCAGCTTCGTAAAGGTAGGTAAAGCCTTTTTTACCTTCAAGCAGCTGAAAGCTTGTGATTTCTTGCCCATCGACGCGTAAAATGGCTTGCATTTCAACGTTTGCTGGTAATTTTTGCCAACCAAAAAGCAAGAGTGGCGTAAAGGAAGCTAAAATTAAAAATAAAATAATAAGGAAGTCCCAAGGCTTGAGGCGGCTCGTTTGAATAAAATCTTTTAGCGTCATGGTTACATCTCCTTGGTTGGTTTTCTCTAGTTTAACATAAAGCGATGTAAATGCTTGTGTTCATGTAAAAAAAGTTGAAACAAAAGATTTGCGCGCCTTTTGTTTCAACTTTCAATAAAATATCACTTAATTATTTTTGGCCATACATGGATTTTGGTTTCCCATACCACCAATTACCTAAAGTTTTTTGTAACCAAGGCACAACCCAGCGGTCTAAACCAATGGCCCGACCAGACCCATTCATTAAGGCAAATGCCACGGGAATAAACCAAATATTTACCCAAAAGAACATTCCTGAAAGACAGAAAGTTACAACTAAAGCAATCGTTGTCGCACTCATTAACCAAGTAAATAAGCCAGCCATTAAAGCTAAAGCAATCCCAATTTCAACAAAGACCATCATTTTTTGGAAGAACATCGCGACATCCATGTTCGGCATCATGACTTTCATAATGCTTGAGAACCAATCAGGTGCTTTGTCTAAAACCGCCATTGGGGTTTCGCCATAAGCATAACTTAAGCCGAAATGTGCCACGGCTTCAACAGCTTCGCCTGTTCCAGCCCCACTGGCAGCCGTGGTTGCTTCTGCGGCTTCACTGGCACCACTCGCCGCATCTGCGACCGCTTGATAATCCCAAGTCCAAGGGAAAACACTGTTGCCTGTAAACCAAGAACCTTCACCAAACCAAGTACCTGGTTTTAACCATTCACCGTTACCAACAATTTTCTTGAAGGCTTCGATAAACCAAACGAGACCATAAAAGACGCGTAAAGGCACACTCCATAAGACGTTTCCATAACGAGAAGAATGACCACGAGTGACGTTACGATCATCTTTAATATGGAAGAACTCATGCATCATGTATTGGAACATATAGTAACCAGAACGAATATCAAAGAAGTATTTCAAGTTTACGATATGTTTCATAATAATCGCTAAGAAACCACTTAAGTGAATCTTATTAAATAAGTTTGCTACGCCCCATTTGGCGCCGATGGAAACCATGAATCCTTGATAATTTCCTTCAAATGGGTGTTTTTGTCCGTCTTTAATGTCGGCCACAATGTTCGCGGCAGCGGTATGCCCCGTTTGTTCTGCGGCTTGCACGATTTGCGGGGTGGGTGTATTGGGAAACTCTTCATAAAAGACTAGGTCACCAATAATGTAGATGTTTTTATCTTCGTAACCTTTTGCTTCCATAAATTCATTGGCAATTAAACGATTGCCACGAGAAGTTTCTAACCCAAAGTCGGCGGCATCGGTTGTTCCTTTAACCCCAGCCGTCCAAATTAACGTACGCGTTGGAATCGTTGAGCCGTCTTTTAACGTAATGTGATTTTTTGAGACTTCCACAATCGGAGCGTTTAAGACCAAATCCACTTTTTTCGCTTTTAAGTAACGCTCAGCTTTGGCTGCATCATTACGATCAAGCATGTTTAAAATGGTTGGCATTGCTTCCACGACTTTAAGTGTAATTTCACTTGGATCTAATTTGTAGTCTTTGGCTAAGCGCTCTTTCCAATCAATTAATTCCCCAATCATTTCGATTCCAGTAAAACCAGAACCACAAACGACAAAGGTTAACATGGCACGACGAACTTGCGCATCGGGTTCGATGGCTGCTTTGGCCACGGTTTTTAAGATGTGCTCGCGAATCCGGATAGCATCTTCAAAAGACCATAAAGTGAAGCCATGTTCTTTTACGCCAGGCGTGCCAAAGTCATTTGGTTCGCCACCCATTCCAAGAACTAAATAATCAAAAGCATAAGTTCCTTGTTTCGTCGTTACCACTTTTTGCTCTTTATCAATACTGGTTACGGTATCTGTTACAAGTTGTACGTTTTTCTTGCGACAAAATAGCCGTTGTAAGTCATATTGAATCGCTTCTGGTTCAACACGTCCACCAGCCACTTCATGTAATTCGGTCATCATCGTATGGTAAGAGTGACGATCAATTAAAGTGATTTGGACATCGTTTTCTTTTTTAAGCTTTTTTGCTAAAAACTTTGTCGCGGCAACCCCGGCATAACCAGCACCAACGACCACGATATTTTTTGTAGCCATTAAAAATCTCTCCTTATTCTAGTATGAATTAGTTTACAAGTGCACAATCTCAATAATTATAACGTGTTTCAAAAGATTTGTCTAAGCCTATGTTTGAAATTTTCACAAAAAATCTTGAAAAATAACTTTTTTTGTGAAAATAAAACTTTTTTAAGATTCTTGCTATTAAAGATTGACTTCTTTGAATAATCCGATAAAATGTTAAATGAATCACAAACATCTTTGTGAATAAAAAATGAGAAAAGTGAAAAGGGGATCTTGATATGAAAACAAAAAAATTTTTAGTTGGTTTTGCAGCGTTGACTTTTACGGCATTAGTTTTAGGAGCTTGCTCACCAGATAGCAAGTCGGAAAGTTCATCAAGTAATGCACCTGCCTCATCAGAAATGGCAGCGTCTTCTTCAAGTGAAGCGGCACCAGCCACACCAGGAGTTACTTTAAAAGACGGAACTTATACATTAGAAGAAACCAATTACAGCAATGATTACCGCGTGGTGTTCTCAATTGTTGTCAAAGATGGCAAAATTGTGGAATCAAAATATGATAATTTAAACGAAGCAGGCGAATCGAAAAAAGAAAACGCTGAATACAATAAAATGATGCTAGAAAAAGCCGGCATTGCCCCAGAAGAATTTATTCCAGCCTTTAACGAAGCATTAGTTGCAGCCCAAACGCCGACAAATATTGAAGTCATTTCAGGCGCCACGCATTCATTCCGTGCTTTCCAAAACTATGCGCAACAATTAATTCAAGCAGCGCAAGTCGGCAACACAGAAACCATCGTGATTAACAATG
>CAYNOA010000042.1:0-12654 GCA_964398695.1 uncultured Enterococcus sp.
CGTAAAGGCCGCGACAAAAAACAAGTTTCTGTTTACCCAGTAGCTGTAGAAGCTTAAGGATGACAAATGAAATCTTAGAGTCTTGATTTTTCGAGATTCTAAGATTTTTTTATTTTGTCTACGAGGTGATAGATGCACGCCAAAGTTGAGTGCTAGCGTCACGTTATCCGATTTCACTAGTGCTATCATTGGAAAAAAATCGAAATATCGTTATACTAAAGAAAGAGAGGGTGAGAGAAAAGTGGGAATGACGAAACGACAGCAAGCCATTTATGAATTTATGCTCGAACAATTGCGTTTAAACGGTGAAAGTCAAGTGTTTACAACGCAAGAAATTGCAGAGTGGCTCTCTTTGCAACGTTCAAATGTGAGTAAAGACTTAAATGAATTTGTGCGAAAAGGAGAAATGATTAAATTGGCGGGGCGTCCGGTACGGTATCAATTATTGGATGTTTCGTTTGAAAAAGCAACTGTTTCAGTCCGTCATTCGCCCCATCACTTGACTCAGCCTAAAAAAAGTGAGGGGCGTCCAAATTCGGATGTTTTCGCCCAATTAATAGGCAATCAAAGTAGCTTGAAAAATGCCGTCGAGCAAGCCAAAGCCGCGGTTTTGTATCCGCCTAAAGGATTGCATTGTTTAATTACCGGTCCGACGGGTTCAGGCAAAACGCATTTTGCCCACAGTATGTTCCAATACGCCCAAGAAAACCAAATTATTGCGCTGAATAAAAAACTAGTTGTCTTTAATTGCGCCGATTATGCGCATAGTCCGGAATTATTAATGAGTCATTTGTTTGGTTATGTAAAGGGGGCTTTTACAGGCGCTGATAGTGAAAGAAAGGGTTTAATTGATGAAGCGGACGAAAGTCTTTTATTTTTAGATGAAATTCATCGTTTACCACCTGAAGGGCAAGAGATGATTTTTTATTTAATGGATTATGGGACATATGGTCGCTTAGGAGAATTAGGGAAAAACCGCCAAGCCAATGTTCGGATTGTTGGTGCGACAACCGAAAACACCAATTCGGCTTTGTTAGATACTTTTTTACGCCGGATTCCAATTCATATTCAATTGCCGGCTTTTGAACAACGAACGACCGAGGAAAAGATTGATTTTATTCAATTGATGATTGCCCAAGAGGCGACCCGGATTAATCGCCGGATTTCTCTAACGGAAGACGTCGTGAAGGCGTTAATTGGTAGTGTTAGTTTTGGCAATATTGGTCAATTGAAATCAAGTGTCCAATTAGCTTGCGCGCGCGGATTTTTAAATCATTTAAATCAAAGTCAAATTGATTTAACGCTAGCTGATTTACCGGATGGGATTCAAAATAGTTTGCGGCCTTTTTCAAATAATCGCGAAGCGGCGATAGAATTTTCACGTTATTTATCTAGCGGATTAATCGTGGAGCCAGGCCAAGAATTTTCGGCGCGCTATTCAGATAGTTATGAGTTGCCCTATAATTTGTATGAAATTATTGGCGATAAAGCAACGTTATTAAAAGAAGAAGGCGTGAGTCAAGCAGAAATCAACGACTTTATTACCCGCGATATCCATGTTCATTTGCAATCGTTTTATAAAGATCACGGTTTTTCTTTTTCAGCAGAAAGTAAATTGAGTGAGTTTGTTGATCCAAAAGTCGTTGAATTAACGCGCGTCATCTACGAACGAATTAAGGGGCATTTGCCTGAAGGGGTGTCTCGTAACTTCTTGTATGCGATGAGTTTGCATATTAGTTCTTTTTTGAAAAAACAAGCCATTAACGAACAAAGAAATTTAAATCCAAATATTCGTCGGATGGTAGCGGATTATCCACTGGAGTTTGAACAGGCCTTAGTGATGAAAGAACAAATTTCAAGTTATTTTTCGATTGCTGTGCCTGAAGAAGAAGTTTACTACTTGGCAGCGCTACTTATTTCACTAAGTCGCAACCCAATGAAAGGGCGAGTTGGCTTGGTCATTGCCGCACACGGTAAGAGCACCGCTTCTAGTATGGCTGAAGTCGCACGTCAGTTGCTAGGAACGGATTATCCATTGGCTGTGGATATGCCACTTGAAATGTCACCCAAAATTGCCTATGGAAAAATAAAAGAAGCCATTATTCAATCGAATCAAGGTTTTGGTGTGTTATTATTGGTAGATATGGGTTCGTTAACTAGTTTTGGTGAGCGTGTGTATCAAGAAACAGGGATTGTCGTTGAAACGCTGGATATGGTAACGACGCCAATTGTGCTTGAAGGAACTCGAAAAGCAGAAACACTAGGCACCACATTGACGGATTTAGTTCATACTTTAAAAGCATTTCAAGGATATCATGCATTTCAAACGGAAGAAAACGAGAGGCAAATACTCGAAAAACCGTCGGCAATTTTAGCCATTTGTGCTTCCGGACAGGGAACGGCACAAAAGATTAAAGAGATGCTTGAAGCGGCACTAATGAAAAAAAACCTCACGCAATTGCTGATTGTTACGGAGTCGGTTGTCGATGTTGAAAAAAAATTACCGCTACTTCAAAAAAAATATAACTTTTTGGCGACAACCGGGATCATGGATCCGGGAATTCAAGCGCCTTATATTTCTTTAGAAAAGCTACTACAATCAGATTTAGATCAATTGTTGGAAGAAATTATACTAGGCGACTTTGAGGAAAATCATGAAAGGCCAGTGCTTGGAGCAGAAGAATTCAAGAAACTTTGCCAAAATGAAATGGAAAAAACAGTTATGTTCTTAAATCCAACGAAAGCTTTTGAACCTTTATGGCAAATGAGTCATGATTTGTTAGAAGCGTGGCCCTTAAGTAAAAATAGTTCCGCCTTTCAAATGAATTTTGTTTTGCATTTAACCGGTGTGATTGAAAGGTGTTTGTTGAACCAATCTTTAATCGGAGGGGTTGAAGAAGAAACGTTTGTAGCAAATCATCCGCGCAAAGAACGACTAGATAAGCACTTGCTTGTTTTAGAAACAACCTTTCATTTGAAGATTTCTGTAATTGAACGCTATTATTTGTTAAAAATGTTAGAGCAACAAGAAAACACACAAAAAATACACTAAAAGAACTGTATTCTTTTAGTGTATTTTTTGTGTGTTTAAAAGATTGAGAATTTCTTAATAGTGTATCGGAAAAACTTGGCACAGTTTTTGCTAATATCTTTAGTGAGAGGAGGAATGGTCATGTACAAGGAGGGAAGCTTAAATCTTCAATTGGCACGTATCGATGATCGATTAATTCATGGACAAGTAGCAACGGCTTGGACGAAAGCAACGAATGTCGCACGAATCATTGTCGTCAGTGAAGAAGTTGCCCAAGACCCTCTACGTAAGTTTTTGTTGCAAGAAGCGGCCCCACCAGGAGTCAAAGCCAATGTAGTGACGGTGGATAAATTTGTTTCCGTCTATCATAGTCAACTCTTTCAAAATCAAAAGATTATGCTCTTATTCACTCAGCCACAAGAAGTCGTGGCGCTCATTCAACGAGGAATTGCCATTTCAAGTGTAAATATTGGTGGCATGCGTTTTCAAGTTGGAAAAAAAATGATTACTAATTTTATATCAGTTGACGAAGAAGACATTGCTGCATTCAGGTTTTTGGCGGAACATGGGGTGGAACTTGAAGTCCGTAAAGTTCCAAGTGATCGAAAAATTTATTTGAATGAGCTAATTGAAAAAGCATTCAAATAAGAACAAGAAAAGAGGAGGTAAAAAGATGGTAGGAATTATCCTAGCAAGTCATGGAGAGTTTGCAAACGGTTTGATGCAATCGGGAAGTATGATTTTTGGCGAACAAGCAAATGTTGCTGCGTGTATTTTAAATCCAAGTGAAGGTCCTGATGATGTTAGACGGAAAATGGAAGAAGCGATTGCGTCTTTTGAAGATCAGACACAAGTCTTGTTTTTAGTCGACTTATGGGGAGGTACGCCGTTTAACCAAGCCAATAATTTATTTGAAGCCCACAAAGAAACTTGGGCGATTGTGGCAGGGATGAATTTACCGATGTTAATTGAGGCTTATGCTGCTAGACTTTCAATGAATACAGCGCATGAAGTAGCTGCAGCGATTATTGGCACAGCTAAAGAAGGCGTAAAAGTAAAACCAGAAGAATTAGAACCAGCCGACGTCGCGCCAACTGCTGTTGCACCAAGTCCAGTTCAAGGTGCGATTCCGGAAGGGACCGTTTTGGGCGATGGTAAAATTAAATTCGTCTTAGCGCGAGTTGACTCTCGTTTATTACATGGACAAGTGGCTACTGCCTGGACCAAAGCGACACACCCAAGTCGGATTATTGTTGTTTCTGATGCCGTCTCAAAAGATGATTTACGTAAAAAATTAATTGAGCAAGCAGCCCCACCAGGAGTTAAAGCAAACGTGATTCCAGTTGATAAAATGATTCAAATTGCGAAAGATCCACGTTTTGGTGATACAAAGGCCTTATTATTATTTGAAAATCCTCAAGACGTCGTTCGTGTAATTGACGGTGGCGTTGAGATTAAAGAAGTCAACGTTGGTTCAATGGCCCATTCAACAGGAAAAGTAGTGGTCAACAAAGTCTTATCAATGGGAAATGAGGATGTGGCTGCCTTTGAAAAATTAAAAGGCCATGGCGTTGTTTTTGATGTGCGTAAAGTACCAAATGATTCAAAAGACAACATGGATGAATTAATTAAAAAAGCAAAAAGAGAGCTTGCTTAAAATTAGAGGAGGTTTATTATGTCTGACTTAAATGTAATTCAAATCGTTTTAGTTTTATTTGTTGCCTTTTTAGCCGGGATGGAAGGGATTTTAGATGAATTTCAATTTCATCAACCGCTTGTGGCTTGTACGTTAATCGGTCTCGTAACCGGGAATTTAGAAATTGGGATTATGTTAGGTGGTTCCCTACAAATGATTGCACTTGGTTGGGCAAACATTGGGGCAGCCGTTGCGCCAGATGCGGCTCTTGCATCGGTAGCCGCTGCGATTATTTTAGTTTTAGGTGGCCAAGGGAAAGCGGGAATTCCTGCTGCCATTGCCATTGCGATTCCATTAGCAGTTGCGGGTTTGTTCTTAACAATGGTTGTAAGAACATTAGCCGTTCCGATTGTTCATTTAATGGATAAAGCAGCAGAAGATGGTGATTATCGTAAAATAGAAATTTTACAAATTGTAGCGATTTGTATGCAAGGGGTTCGGATTGCGATACCTGCCGGTGCACTCTTATTTATCCCAGCCGAAGCAGTCCAAGCGGCTTTAGAATCAATGCCTGCTTGGTTAACTGATGGTATGGCGATTGGTGGAGGAATGGTTGTAGCGGTTGGTTACGCTCTAGTTATTAATATGATGGCAACAAAAGAAGTCTGGCCATTCTTTGTCTTTGGTTTTGTCATTGCGGCTTTATCAGAGCTCACGCTAATTGCGATCGGAGCCATTGGTGTTGGAATTGCTTTAGTTTATTTAAACTTATCAAAAATGGGCGGTTCATCTACAGGTGGCGGTAGTAGTTCAGGTGACCCTCTTGGCGATATTTTAAATGACTATTAAACGAATAAAGGAGGAAAATTCACAATGGCAGAAGAAAAAATTCAATTAAATAAAAAAGACCGTCTTGCTGTCGCTTGGCGTTCAACTTTTATTCAAGGATCATGGAACTATGAGCGGATGCAAAATGGCGGTTTCGCATTTTCAATGATTCCCGCAATTAAAAAATTATACAAATCAAAAGAAGATCGTTCGGCAGCTTTAAAGCGTCACTTAGAATTCTTTAATACGCATCCATATATTGCTTCCCCAATTATTGGTGTTACTTTAGCACTTGAAGAAGAACGTGCCAATGGTGCACCGGTTGATGACGTGGCCATTCAAGGGGTAAAAGTTGGAATGATGGGACCTTTAGCCGGTGTCGGCGATCCCGTGTTTTGGTTTACTGTTCGTCCGATGTTAGGTGCGCTCGGAGCGTCACTTGCCATGGGCGGAAATATTTTAGGACCCATTTTATTCTTTCTTTCTTGGAATATTATTCGTTGGGGCTTTATGTGGTATACGCAAGAGTTTGGTTATAAAGCCGGGTCAGCGATTACCGAGGACTTATCTGGCGGTTTGCTCCAAGATGTGACAAAAGGCGCCTCTATTTTAGGAATGTTCGTACTGGCCTCGCTCGTGCAACGTTGGGTAAATATTTCCTTTACCCCGATTGTTTCCAAAGTTACTTTATCTGAAGGTGCGTATATTGAATGGGATAAGATTCCATTTTCAAGTGAAGGCTTGCAACAAATCTTTGGTGAAGTTGCGGCAGGAAAAGCCTTGTCTGATGTAAAAATAACAACTTTACAAGACAACTTGGATCAATTGATTCCTGGTTTGGCCGGACTTTTATTAACGTTGCTTTGCATGTGGTTATTGAAGAAAAAAGTTTCACCAATTGTGATTATTTTAGGTCTATTCGTAGTCGGGATTTTAGGTCACGTGGTCGGCTTATTATAGAAAATTAAAGGAGGAAGCAAGATGGTTCAATCACTAAATAAAACAGTGGATTTGACGATTGATGGGACATCATTTTTAGGATTAACGGATTATGGGAAAATTATGATTGGAGACAAAGGCTTCGAATTTTACCATGGTCGAGACGTCCGTAAATTTATTCAAATCCCTTGGGAAGAAGTTGATTACGTTCTTGCTTCGGTTTTCTTTAAAGGCAAATGGATTCCACGCTTCGCCATTCAAACAAAGAAAAATGGAACGTACACTTTTTCTTCAAAAGAACCAAAAAAAGTTTTACGAGCCATTCGAGTCTACGTTGATCCAAATAAAATGGTGCATTCGTTAAGTTTCTTTGATGTTTTAAAACGAAGCCTCTTCTTTTTTCGTAAAAAAACCTTATAAGTAAGAAAAACAAGCAAGAAAAACTTGCTTGTTTTTCTTTGTTTTAAGGAGAAGTTTGTTATAATCATTTAAGAAGAAGAAAAAGAAAGAAGGCTGATTGTATGTTACGTGTGGATAAACTAAGAGCAGCAATGAAAAAAGAAAGGATTGACAGTTTTTTAGTGACGAGTCCTTATAATTTACGTTATTTGACAAACTTTACGGGCACAACGGGGCTTGCGGTGATTACGCTTGAGCAAGCATTTTTTGTGACTGATTTTCGTTATACCGAGCAAGCAGCGGTTCAAGCCAAAGGGTATGAAATTGTTAAAAATAATGGTCCCATCTTTGAAGAAGTCGCTAAAATTTGCCAACAAGAAGAATTAACGGCGCTGGCCTTTGAAGAAAATTTTGTTAGTTTTGCCGAATATGCCAATTTAGAGGAATTGATTGAAGAAACGCCATTAATTCCAATTAGCGGCATGATTGAAACTCTTCGCGAAATCAAAGACCAAAGCGAACTGACTTTGATTAAAAAAGCTTGTCAGATTGCCGATCAAGGCTTTAACTATATTTTAAATCAAATTAAACCAGGGATGACCGAAATTGACGTTGCCAACCAATTAGATTTTTACATGCGTTCATTAGGGGCTACGAGTGTTTCTTTTGATACAATTGTCGCTAGCGGTGTCCGTTCTGCGATGCCCCATGGTGTGGCTAGTCAAAAAGTGATTGAAAAAGGTGATCTGATTACGCTAGACTTTGGTTGTTACTATGAAGGCTATGTTTCAGATATGACCCGGACCTTTGCACTTGGTGACCCAGGTGCAAAATTAAAAGAGATTCACCAAATCGTTTTAGAAGCACAATTAAAAGTAATTGAAGCGGCCAAACCAGGGATGTCTGGAATTGAACTAGATGCCGTTGCCCGCGATTACATTGCTTCTTTTGGTTATGGTGACGCCTTTGGTCATTCAACGGGGCATGGTATTGGTTTAGAAATTCATGAAGGGCCGAATGTTTCCTTTAAAGCACCGAAATTATTTGTGGCAGGGAATATCATTACGGACGAACCGGGGATCTATTTACCAGGGATTGGCGGCGTTCGAATTGAAGATGATTTGTTAATTACAGCAACAGGGAATGAAGTCTTAACGCATTCACCGAAAGAATTGATTATTTTATAGTTTTTCGATTAGTAAAACGGTTTCGACTATAATAATCAGGTAACATCATGTATAATAAGGACATTGAAGGCGTTTCTTGATATGGAAACGGTAAGTAAATGGAGGAATGAAAGATGGTAGATGAAACCAACTTTGTAATAGAAACAAACCATGAATTAGGAGAAATTGTCATTGCCCCAGAAGTCATTGAAGTAATTATCGGCATTGCAGCTTCAAAAGTCGATGGTGTCTTTCGAATGCAAGCTAGCTTTGCCAATAACGTCACTGAACTACTCGGTCGATCGGTTCATGGTAAAGGTGTTTTCTTGACAATGGATGAAGAAAATGGGATTAAAGTCGATTTATATGTGAATTTGAAATATGGTGTATCCGTGCCAACAGTGGCAATGGACATTCAAAGTCGTGTAAAACAACAAGTTTTATTTATGACGGATATTGAATTAGCAGAAGTTAACGTCCATATTGTTTCTTTGGTTCCAGAAAAAACCGAACAACTAGATTTTGACGAATTATTTGAAAATGAAGAGGCTGAAAATGAATAAAGAGTTATCCAGACGCGAAATTAGACAAATGGCAATCCAAGCTTTGTTTCCTTTAGATTTTAACCAAGAATTAACAAAGCGAGATGCCATCTTACATGCGATTGAACTTGAACATGAAGATATGATTGATGAAGAAAAAGAACATTTTGTTCCTACCTATTTGGATTTACTTGTGACGGGTGTTTGTGAGCACAAAGCAGAGATGGACGAAATGATTCAAAAATATTTGCGTCCGGGGTGGACGTTGAAACGTTTGCCTAAAATGGATGTGACCATCTTACGCTTAGCATTGTTTGAAATGCTGTATGTTGATAATGTACCAAACAAGGTCGTTTTAAACGAAGCGATTGAATTAACCAAAACATTTAGCGATGACCAATCAAGAAAGTTCGTAAATGGCATCTTATCGAATGTAAATAATGAAATAGAAGCTAGCAATTGAGCTAGCTTCTTTATATTTTAGGGTATTTTATGATAAAATGGTCGGGTAACGAATAAATGAAAAGAGGTTAGCAAAAAATGACAACAATCATTAACGGAAAAGAATTAGCTGAAAAGATGCAAGCATCGCTTAAAATAGAAGTTGAAGCACTAAAAGAACAAGGCATTCACCCAGGTTTAGTTGTTTTATTAGTTGGCGAAAACCCAGCCAGTCAAACCTATGTAAAAAATAAGGAGTTAGCAGCACAAAAAATGGGGCTTCACTCAAAAGTAGCACGCTATCCAGAATCGATTACGGAAGAAGCCTTGTTAGCTGAAATTGCTAAATATAACCAAGATCCGGCTTTTCATGGGATTTTAGTCCAGCTACCATTGCCAAAACAAATTGATGCAGAAAAAGTGTTGTTAGCGATTGACCCGAAAAAAGATGTCGATGGTTTTCACCCGATGAACCTTGGGAAATTATTTGCCGGTTCACCAGAAATGATTCCATGTACACCTTATGGCATTATGAAAATGTTTGAAGAATATAAAATTGATTTAGCAGGGAAAAATGCGGTAGTCATTGGCCGAAGCAACATTGTCGGTAAACCAATGGCGCACTTGTTACTGGCTGAAAATGCAACCGTGACAATTACCCACTCAAAAACGCAGAATTTACCAGCAGTCGCCAAAGCAGCAGATATTTTAGTTGTCGCGATTGGTCGGGGCCATTTTGTCACGAAAGAATTTGTAAAAGAAGGCGCGGTTGTGATTGATGTAGGCATGAATCGTGATGACAATGGGAAGTTAATTGGCGATGTGGCCTTTGATGAAGTCGCACCACTGGCAAGCTTTATTACCCCAGTACCAAAAGGCGTGGGACCCATGACGATTACCATGCTACTGGCTCAAACAGTCGAAGCCGCGAAAAGAGAAGAAGGAAAATAATCAATGACACAAAAATATTTAACGGTCACTGCTTTAACCAAATACTTAAAATACAAATTTGAGGCAGATCCTCATCTAGGTCGAGTTTATTTAACAGGTGAAATCTCAAATTTTAATTTAAGATCTGCCCATAAATATTTTAGTTTAAAAGATGAGACTGCCAAAATTTCAGCGGTCATGTTTAAAAGTGCCTTTGATAAGCTCAAATTTACTCCTGAAGAAGGCATGAAAGTATTAGTGATCGGTCGCGTTTCTTTGTATGAAGCGTATGGCACCTATCAAATTACGATTGAACAAATGGAACCTGATGGCATCGGTGCACGCTATCTCGCTTTTGAACAATTAAAACAAAAATTAGCTCAAGAAGGCTTGTTTCAAGCGCCTAAAAAGCCGCTGGTCAAATATCCAAAGAAAATTGCGGTCATCACGAGTCCAAGTGGGGCCGTGATTCGTGATATTATGACGACGGTAAAAAGACGCTATCCGATTGCGCAAATTATTTTGTTCCCAACTGTGGTTCAAGGAGAAAAATCAGCAGCAGATATCGTTCGCAATATTCAGCGAGTCGAGGCACTCGGCGATTTTGACACGCTGATTATTGGTCGCGGGGGCGGTTCAATTGAAGATTTGTGGCCTTTTAATGAAGAAAGCGTGGCCCGCGCCATTTTTGCTGCAAACACACCTATTATTTCTTCGGTTGGACATGAAACGGATACAACGATTGCGGATTTTGTGGCCGATGTTCGTGCCGCTACTCCAACGGCCGCGGCAGAATTGGCCGTACCGGTCTTGGTCGAAGAAATTTTACGAATTGAAGAACGAAAAGAGCGCTTAAAACAAGCGCTCCTTTATCAGATTCAATATAAAAAAGAGCGCCATCAACGCCTAGTAAATTCTTATTTATTTAAACAACCAGAACGACTTTATGAAGGACAAGCCGTTCGCTTGGATCAATTAAATCAACGCTTGCAACAACAAATGCAATCGTTGTATTATGAAAAAGAAAAACAAACGCGCCAGTTGCGTCACCGTCTTGAGCAACAAATCCCCCTAGGAAAAGTGAGAGAAGCGCAAGTACGATTGAATTATAATCGTCAAAGTTTGCAACAACAAATGGTCAATCATTTGAATCAGAAATGGCAAAGTTTTGAGAAAGAAGTCAAAGCTTTAAATTTACTGAGTCCCTTAAATATCATGGGACGGGGCTATAGCTATACTTTAGATGAACAAGGGACTGTTGTTTCATCGATTCAACAATTAAGCCTAGGTAAAGAAGTCACGGTTTATTATCAAGATGGCCAAGCACAAATGAAAATACTAGCACTGGAGGAAGGAAATCATGGGTAATCCAACATTTGAAGAATCATTGCAAGAGCTCGAAGAAATTGTGAACCGTTTAGAAAAAGGCGAAGTCCCCTTAGAAGAAGCACTAACGATTTTTAAACGTGGGATTGAATTAAGTGGCCAATGTGAAAATACCTTGAAAAAAGCGGAACAAACGTTAACGCAAATGATGACAGATAATGAGGAAGTCGTCTTATTTGATGGTGAAAAATAATGAGCCAACTTGCTATTTTTCAAAAATGGACGATTGAAAAAACGGAAGCCGAAATGCGCCGCTTTATAGACGAGCAAACAGGACAACAAGACTTAGCCAGTAGCATGCTGTACTCCATTGAAGCTGGTGGCAAGCGAATTCGTCCTTTGTTATTACTAGCAACGGTGGCTTCGTTTGAGCAAGAAGTAACTTTTGCTTGTGTGCAAGTGGCGGCTGCGCTTGAAATGCTACATACCTATTCTTTGATTCATGATGATTTGCCAGCGATGGATGATGATGATTTAAGGCGAGGCAAGCCAACCAACCATAAAGTTTATGGCGAGGGCATGGCCATTTTAGCGGGTGATGGACTTTTAACGCTTAGTTTTCAGCTACTCAGTCAGGCACAGTTGCCATTTGATCAAAAAGTTTTATTAATGCAGCAATTCGCACAAGCCGCTGGACCCAAAGGGATGATTGCCGGTCAAGCAGCAGATATTTTAGGTGAAGGCCAAGTTTTAGATTTAGTTGCTTTGAAACAAATTCATGCACGTAAAACCGGTGATTTGATTCGCTTTGCTTTTAAAGCAGGCGGGATTTTAGCCAACCAAACAGACGAAGTCATTGCAATTTTAGATGAAATTGCGCAACATTTAGGGCTGGCTTTTCAAATTCGCGATGATCTCTTGGATGTTGTCAGTACAACCGAGGCATTGGGGAAAAGAACCCAAAAAGATCAGTTGTTAGAAAAAAATACTTACCCCGCTTTATTAGGACTAGCTGGGGCAAAAACGGCTTTAGAAAATGAATTAGGAACTGCTCAAAAACGATTAGAACAATTAAAAACAAATGAATTTGATTTTCATTTGTTAGAAGAAGTGATTCAACTTTTTTCTTTAGCAAAAGGAGTATAGAATGAAAAAAGAACGCGTGGACGTATTAGCCGTTCAACAAGGATTATTTGAAACAAGAGAAAAAGCCAAACGTGGCATTATGGCCGGATTAGTTTACACGGACAAACATGAACGTTTAGATAAGCCTGGAGAAAAAATTGCAGGTGAAACGATTTTAGAAATAAAAGGGCAAAAACTACCTTACGTTTCTAGAGGTGGATTAAAATTAGAAAAAGCCATTGAACTTTTTGGTTTAGATTTCCGCGATAAAACGGTTTTAGACATTGGTTC
>CAYNOA010000043.1:0-12564 GCA_964398695.1 uncultured Enterococcus sp.
TCTTGCAACTGGTGGATTGGCGTTAGGGGCAACAAGTACGACATCTAAATTGGCTTTTTCGGCTAATTCAAGTGCTTCTGCTTTTGTCTTTACTCCAAGTTGGTCACCATTTTGATCAATCAAACGTAACTCACGCGCACGAATGCCGTCGTTTACCATCATATCTTTTGCTATGGTCATTCACCTCCAAGTTATTTGCGAGAAAGAAAGTTATTTGGCATAAAATACAAAAAAACGAGTTCTTTATCAGAACCCGCGCGTACTCCAGCCTAAACTAGTCTGAAATCCTATTCTGCCCAGGAATACAGTCCCTTAGGCGAGAAGCGGGTGCTCCTTCTTTCATTTCTCAACTTAACTATCATAACAAATAGTTTAGGCCTTGTCAACATTAAATCGTCGTTTCTTTGGTGCTTTTTTCTTTTTAGCTTAATCTTAAGAAAATTGGCGGTAGACTTCCCAAAGCTCTGCCAGTTCAATTTTATTCATTGTGTATAACTTTTCCGTAATTGCTTTTGCTCTAGCCAGATTACTTTCATCCGCTAATTGCTCCCACTCCTGAGGAAAGATTTGCCATGCGACGCCATAAGCATCTTCCAGCCAACCACACGGTCCTTCCTTCCCGCCTTTCGTCAATTTATCCCAATAATAATCGATTTCTGCTTGATTTTGACACTCAATGCATAAGGACAAAGCCCAACTAAATTGAAAATCATGGGACGCATCACTATCCATTATTCGAAATGTTTGATTTTCTAAAGTGAAAATACCTTGTGCTAGTAGTCCACTGTCTTTAATTTCAAGTTTGACTTCACTATTAGGAAAGATACTCACCCAATCGAGCATTGCTGTTTGCGCTTTTCCTAATTGATCTTTTACAAATAAGAACATCGGAGTAATTTGTTGTGGTTTTTTTGATAAGCTAATTTGCCAAGAAACACCAAATTGATCTTGTATCCAGCCGTAATACTCACTAAAAGGATAGGTTTGAAGCGGCATTAATTCTGTCCCGTTCATGCCCAATCCTTGCCAAAGTTTCTCGACTTGTTCTTTTGATTCACAATCGACAAAAAAAGAAATCGCTGGCGTAAAGGAAAACTCATCCCCCCCATTCAAGGCGACGAAGCGTTGTCCAGCTAAATAAAAATCAACCGTCAACAAACTCCCTACCGCTTGATGCGTGCCTTCAACATAATGAGTTTGCATACCCATTTGGCTATTTTCAAATAAAGAAACATACTGCTGGGCTGCTGCTAGCGCTTGACCATTAAACCATAAACAAGGGAAAATCTTATTCATTTTTCATCACTCCTTAAACTCTAGTCAATTAGATTATACTTTATTTTCAAGAAATTGCCCTGCCTAAAGTCTGCTCTTTTTTGTAACTTCACGAAATTCACTCAATTGAAAAACCCGTCGCTTTAAAAACGACGGGTTTAAGTGATGATTATTCAGCAGCAAAAGCCGCTTTATTAATGTAGTTATATGGTTGGTTGTAATGTGGTAAGAAGAATAAGTCTAATAAGGCTAACTCATCAACTGTTACTTGTTTTGCAATCGCTAGTGAGAACATATGGATTGCCATACCGATATCGGCAGAAGTTGAAGCCATTTGTGCGCCCACAATTCGGCGAGTGTTTGCATCGTAAACGATACGACCTTTCACTTTGGCATTGTTTTTCATGAAGGCCATTTTTTGCGTGTCTTCAAAATCAACGTATTTTACATCTAAGCCAAAACGTGGAGCAGCTGTTGCAGAATAACCAGTTGATACCATGTTATAGCCAAAGATGGCAATACCGTTTGAACCTTGTACACCTGGAGATTCAAAATCTAATCCGCCAATGTTTTCACCAGCAACAATACCCGTACGAACGGCATTACTTGCTAAGGCAATATAAGCTGTATCTTGTAAAGCATTTGAGTAAACAGTCGCACAGTCACCCACTGCGTATACATCTGGATCACTTGTTCTTTGGTGACGGTCAACTAAGTAAGCACCGTTAGCAAATAATTCTAAGTGTCCTTGGCCTAATTCACTATTTGGTCTAAAACCAATTGCGTTGACAACGACATCGACATCGTAGGCACCTTTTGCAGTTACCACTTGTTCGACTTTGTCTGTTCCGCGGTATTCTTCTACTAATTCACCTAAATGTAATTCAATTCCATGGTCTGCTAAGTTTTTATCCATGTCATCGGTAAACCAAGCATCGTAGTAGTTTGGTAATGAGCGATCCGCTGCATCAAATAATAACACGTTTTTGCCGCGACGTTTTGCTGCTTCAGCCATTTCAACACCGATGTAACCCGCGCCGATAACCGCTACTGTATTGATTCCTTCTTGATCAAGTAATGCATCGATTTGTTGACCTTCATGGAATTTTTTCATAAATTGAATATTTTTCAAATCATGACCTGGAACTTTTGGTTCAATTGGGAAAGAACCCGTAGCTAAAACTAATTTATCATAGCTTTCTGTCCATTCTTTGCCATCGTTTGATGTACAGTGAACGACTTTGTTTGCATAGTCAACTGAAGTAACAGCTGTTTCAGTAAAGATTTTCGCGCCTTTGTTTTCAAAATCGGCACGGTTTGTATAGAATAAACCATCGTATGAATCAATCTGTCGACCTACCCATAAGGCTGTTCCACAACTTAAGTAGCTAAAGCTATTGGCTTTTTCAATAATTACAATTTCTTGGTTTTCAAATTTATCTAAGAGTGTATTGGCTGCGGCAATTCCGGCATGGTTTGATCCAATAATTACTGTTTTTGTCATTTTGTGTTTCCTCCTTTGATTTACAAACCTAGTGTAACAAGATTGTGAATCGAAAAACTATCAACTTTTTATGCACATGCGAAAAACTTGATAATTTTCTTATGAAACATTGATTTAATAGTTTTCGCAAAGGTTTTCTTATTTAGAAATTTTTCTTCTTGTGAATTAGAGTTCTTTAATAATTCTTTAGAATTGCTTAATTTCGGGCCTTTTTTTATACTTTAGTCTCCCTTTTTCGCTTAAAGGTTCACATTGGTTACTTTCTTTCACTAAGTAGTGGGGGCGATTCTTTGTTTCTAAGAAAATCTTACCAATATATTTACCAATAATCCCTAAACATAAAAGCTGCAAGCCACCGACAAACAAAAAGATGGAAACCATCGATGGCCAACCACTCGTTGGATCACCAAACAATAAAGCACGAATAACAATAAAAACTAAAGCAATCCCCGCACCAAAACAAGACAAAGCACCAATTAATGAAGCAAGCATCAGTGGTACTTCCGAGAAATTGACAATCCCATCAAAGGAATACTTCATTAAGCTCCAAAAAGACCACGACGTTTGACCAGCAATTCGTTCACGATTTTCATAAGACAAGTACTCCGTATCAAACCCAACCCAACTAAAAATCCCTTTTGAAAAACGATTGTATTCCGTAATTTCTAAGACCGCATCGACCATTTTTCGCGACATTAGACGAAAATCACGGGCGCCATCAACCATTTGCGTTTCGCTAAAACGATTCATCAAACGATAAAACAATTGTGCAAATAAGCTCCGAATAAGGGGTTCCCCCACTCGGTTTTTGCGTCGCGTACCCACACAATCTAATTTCTTTGCCTGCATTAAAGCGAGCATTTCAGGCAAGAGTTCGGGTGGATCTTGTAAGTCGGCATCCATCACGGTCACTAAATCGCCTTTTACCCGTTGTAATCCAGCATAAAGAGCGGCTTCCTTCCCAAAATTTCGGGAAAAAGCCAGATAATGAAACTGTTGAGGATTCTTTTGACAGACCTTTCTTAAGACTGCAAGTGTTTGATCCTTTGACCCATCATCGATAAATAGGTATTCCCAATCAATCGGCTGGTCTTTTAAGGCGCCTTCAACGGCTTCAATAAACAAAGGAATGGTTTCTTCTTCATTATAACAAGGGACAATAATTGATAATAACATCGTTGACTTCAGCATCCTTTCGCTTCACGTTTATTATAACTTGAAAGTTAAAAATAATAAAACAAGAACCTTGACTGATTTTTACCTTCTTAATCCGCCTCGGTTACTTAAAAGATGGTGCCCAACTCAAGCTTATTTAAGAAACGCGCCGGATTTCTCGTAATTTTTCTTCAATGAATTGCAAAACTTTTCGGGCGGCTTGTTCATTTTCCACAAAGTTAAAGACATCGCCATCAATTTGAATTTTCGGACTGGCGTCATAGGTTTCATACCAAACATCGTAACGACGATTTAATTCTTGGTAATAGTCATAAAGGCTTGGATCAAAGGTAATTTGTTCAAAGTTACGACCACGTTTTTCAATACGCTCAAGCATCGTCTCAAAAGAAACGCGAATATGAACAAGCAAATCCGGGCTTTTTTTCTGCAGTGTGTCTGGTAGCTCTTCTAACATATTTTGTAACAATTCGTCGTAAACACGGACTTCGGTGGCGGTTGCTCGGCCTAAATCGGCGTTTAAGTGAAACAATAATGAATCTTCATAAATCGAACGATCTAAAATATTATTTTCGGCTTTTAAAGCCTGTTTCATACTAGCAAAACGCCGATTTAAAAAATAGATTTGCAATAAAAAGGCATACTTTTTCGGATCTTGATAAAAAAGTGGCAACACTTCATTTTCTTCGACTGGTTCAAAAAATGCCTGACTATCCAAATGCGCCGCCAACATTTTCGTTAAACTTGATTTTCCTGCACCAATCGTACCTGCTAAAACAATCACTCGAATTCCCCCAATTATTCTTTTCTTTCACGTAGCTTTTTAATCAACTTGAATAGCTTACCTTACAAAAGAAGCTAGCGTCAAGGCTCGCTTTTCGTGAATTTTTCACAAACAAGCATCTCAAAGTCGATTTTTTAACAATCATGTTAAGTTTTGTTAGCAATCTATTAAAAAAATACGAGGAAGGCTTAACGTGAAAGACTTTTTCTAGTAAGATAGAAAAGAATGTATATTTTTGGAAATTTTCAAGAAAGAGGCTATGGTCATGGCAAGTCAAAGTGTTGGTCAAGCAACTGGTAAAATTATTTTAATGGGTGAGCATGCCGTTGTTTACGGCCAACCAGCCATTGCTTTTCCCTTTAACGGAACTGGAATTCAGGCTTTTCTTAATCCAGCCGATAAAAATAAAATTCTTTCCAGTCACTACAGTGGATTGCTGGAAACTGCACCGAAGCAATTAAATAACCTAAAACAATTAACAAAACATTTACAAACAGACTTACACACACCAAATTTTGAACTAACGATTGAAAGCACCATTCCGTCTGAACGAGGAATGGGCTCAAGTGCGGCAGTTGCGGTTGCTATCACACGAGCGTTTTTTAACTGGGTCAATCATGACTTGACCCAGGAAAAATTATTACACTATGTCAATTTCTCAGAAAGCATTGCCCACGGTAGTCCAAGTGGCATTGACGCGGCAACGACTAGCGGAACTCAGCCTTTACTTTTTAGAAAAGGGCAACCGTTTGAAACCTTCCCGCTCAATATCGATGCCTATCTGCTCGTGGCCGATACAGGGGTCAAAGGTCAGACACGAATTGCCGTGGCTGATGTCGCCAAGTTATTAAAAAAACAACCACAAGCTACCATGGAAACAATCGCGCATTTAGGCCAATTAGTCTTGCAAGCCAAAGAAGCCATCATCCAAAATAAACCGGAAAAGCTCGGATCTTTAATGACCGAATCCCAAAAGGACTTAAAAAACTTAGGTGTCAGCAATGCTCGATTAGATCAATTGATTCAACTGGCTTTAACGGAAGGGGCGCTTGGAGCCAAATTAACTGGTGGTGGCCGTGGCGGCTGTTTTCTGGTTTTATGTCAAAATGAAACACAAGCATTAGCGATTCAAAATAAATTACAGCAAGCCGGTGTCGTAAGCACTTGGATGCAAAGATTAGGAGTTTAAGGAAATGTATAAAGGAAAAGCACGTGCTTACACGAATATTGCTTTAATTAAGTATTGGGGCAAAGCCAATCAAGAGCTGATTTTGCCAATGAATAGTAGCCTTTCTTTGACTTTAGATGCTTTTTATACGGAAACAGAAATCACTTTTTCAAGTGAACAAACCAAAGATACGTTAATCTTAAACGGGCAACAACAAGCTGAAAAAGCGACTAAAAAAGTTAGTAGCTTTTTAGACCTTGTACGTACAGTAGCCGGCACTTCTTTTTATGCCACGGTCAACAGCCAAAACTTTGTCCCTACCGCAGCTGGGTTGGCTTCTTCAGCAAGTGGTTTAGCGGCTTTAGCCGGGGCTTGTAACGCGGCTTTAAAACTAAATCTAAGCGACCAAGACTTGTCACGGCTTGCACGACGAGGTTCAGGTTCGGCTTGTCGCAGTATTTTTGGTGGCTTTGTTGAATGGGACAAAGGCCACAGCGATGAAACTTCTTATGCAAAAGAAATCCTTTCGAATGGTTGGGAAAAGGATTTGGCGATGATTTTTATTTTAATTAACGACCAAGAAAAAGACGTATCGAGTCGTGATGGGATGGAACGCACTGTCGCAACTTCTTGTTTTTATCCTGGTTGGTTAGAAGCGGTGCCCCAAGATTTAAAAGCCGCCAAAGACGCGATTGCTAAGCAAGATTTTAAAGCACTCGGTCAAGTAACCGAAGCCAATGGGTTAAAGATGCATGCGACCACTTTAGGAGCCCATCCTGCCTTTACCTACTGGTCACCAGATAGCTTAAAAGCAATGAACCTCGTGCGCCAAATTCGCCAAGCGGGAACGCCTTGTTATTTCACCATGGATGCCGGCCCGAATGTCAAAGTCCTTTGTCAAAAACAAGACGTTCCAACCATATTAGAGGCTTTGCAACAAGAATTCCCAGTTGAGCAATTAACTTGTGCTTATGCTGGCCGCGGGATTGAAATTTTAGAAACGGACGTGAATGCATGATTGAAGTGAGTGCGCCGGGTAAATTATTTATTGCTGGAGAATATGCCGTTGTTGAACCGGGTCATCCGGCGATTATTGTCGCAGTCGATCAATTTATTACGGTAACCATTAAACCGGCAACTAAAAACGGAAGTATCCAATCGCAACAATATAGCGAATTACCAATACGTTGGACGCGTAAAAATGATGAGCTAGTCCTAGACCATCGTGAGAATCCATTTCATTATATTTTAGAAGCGATTCGTTTAACGGAAAAATACGCTCAAGATCAAGGGCAACTGCTGGCTTTTTATCATTTAAAAGTCACGAGTGAGCTCGATAATTCCACCGGACGTAAATATGGACTCGGGTCAAGTGGCGCGGTAACCGTCGCCACGGTCAAAGCCTTAAATATTTTTTATGACTTGCAAATGGACACTATGACTCAATTTAAAATTGCGGCTTTGGCCCATTTAGCCGTGCAAGGTAACGGCTCTTGCGGCGATATTGCCGCTAGTTGTTTTGGTGGTTGGATTGCTTTTTCAACTTTTGATAGTCAGTGGGTTCGAGCAAAGCAAAAAATTTGGTCTTTAAACGATTTAATCGCTAGTGATTGGCCGTGTTTATCAATTCAACCGCTTGAAGCACCTAAAAATTTACGACTATTAATTGGTTGGACAGGCTCCCCTGCTTCGACTTCTGATTTAGTGGATCAAGTGCATCAATCAAAAGAAGAAGAGCAAAAAATGTACACGCAATTTTTAGCCGATAGTAAACAATGTGTGGAAGAAATGATTGATGCTTTTAAAGAAAAAAATATTCCTTTAATTAAGCAAATGATTACTAGAAATCGCCAATTACTTGTCGGACTTTCAACTTTCACCGATGTGACCATTGAAACACCCGCCTTGAAAAAATTGTGTAACCTTGCGGAACAATGTGATGGCGCCGCTAAATCTTCAGGAGCAGGTGGCGGCGATTGCGGCATTGTGATTGCTGATAAGAAAACTGGAATTTTACCATTGATGACTTTATGGGAAAAAGCGGAAATCACCCCGCTTCCCTTACATGTCTATCATTATCAAGGAGGACAAAAATAGCTATGGACCGCAAAGACGAACACGTGTCATTGGCCAAAGCCTTCCACAAACCAAGGGAAAACAGCTTTGACGACGTGCGCATTATTCATCAATCGTTACCAAATAGTCGGTGTCAGGATACTTCCATTCAAACAACCGTATTTGGCCAAACGTTAGCCGTGCCTTTTTTTATTAATGCTATGACTGGCGGCAGCGAAAAAACCGGCTACATTAACCAAGAGTTAGCAATTTTAGCCCGTGAAACGAACTTAATGATGGCCACCGGTTCCATTTCGGCCGCTTTAAGAGACCCATCCCTTGCCGATAGTTTCAAAATCGCACGAAAAGAACTTCCCAATGGCTTATTATTAGCCAACATTGGGGCAGGAACAACTTTAGAAGAAGCCAAACGTGGAGTAGCCTTACTTCAAGCCGATGCGCTCCAAATTCATTTAAATGCACCTCAAGAGCTCGTCATGCCTGAAGGAGATCGCGACTTCAGCCAGTGGTTAAGGCTAATTGAGGAAATCGCCACGCATTTAGAAGTACCGGTCATTGTAAAGGAAGTTGGCTTTGGGATGACACGGCAAACCATTCAACAACTACTGGATGTCGGCGTCCAAACCATTGACATCGCTGGTAGTGGTGGAACGAGCTTTACTCAAATTGAAAACACACGTCGAAAGCGACGAGAATTTTCTTATTTAAATGATTTTGGTCTTTCAACCATTGAATCTTTATTAGAAGCCAACGAAGTCCCGATGAACTTTAGCTTAATTGCTTCTGGTGGTATCCGGAATGCTTACGACATTTTCAAAGCCCTTTGCTTAGGAGCCGATGCCGTCGGAGTTTCTGGCGTAATTTTAAATCACTTGATGGTCAATGAATTAGAAGATACGATTGCCTTTATCAACCAATGGCAACAAGAATTACACGTACTTTATACCCTTGTTGGCGCCAAAGCAACAGCCGACTTAAAAAAGACGCCTTTGTTATTATCAGGTCGTAATAAAGATTGGTGTGAAGCTCGTAACATCGATCGGACCAAGTATAGCTTACGCGGATAAAAATGAGAGGACAAAGCTTGTTTTCCTGTGCACAGCTGGAAGTAGATTCGAACGAGTCGCTTTTTTTGCTCAAATGGATTGAATGCAGTTGCCACTTAAGTCGATTTTCAATAAAAAAGCAAGGAGCAGTGATTGCTATCACCGCTCCTTGCTTTTTATTTTTTACCAAATAAACGTTTGAACAAACCACCTTTTTCAGTCGTTGCCGGTTCGACCGTTGCTTCTGGTAATTTTTCACCCGTTTCTTTAAAACGACGCTGAAAGGTGAGGTTGTCTTGTAAGTTCAAACCATTCAATTCCAATACCCCCGTCAAACTACCAACTAGGCGTCGAACTTCCCCCTCGTTTAAATCAAAAAAAGTTTGCGTCTGTTGCTTTTCTTCTAATTCATTTAAATCTTCAATGAGTGTCCGAAGCAATTTATTTTGATCTGCTAAAATATAGGAAAGTTCACTCACTTCTAATTTTTTAAATTTTTGGGAGCTTGGTGCCAGAAAATCCGTCACTACTCGTAAACTATCAAGATAGTCACGCAAATCAAAAACAAAAGTCTGCATCGTTTCATCTTTCATAATCGTTGCGTGATTGGCTAAGCGGCTTTGTAATTGCATTAAATGATTTTGCGTATCTACCAACGTTTGGAGCGTCTGCCTTGTTGTCATCTTTTTTCCACCTTTTTCTTTGACCTATTCTTATTACCTTTAGTTTACCTGACTGTTGAAGCGAGTCAAGAGCGAAAGTTAAATTTAACACAATAAAAAAGGCATACTTAAAGTATGCCTTTTTTGATTCATGGCTTAAGCGTTGTACGCATCCACAATGATTTGTTTTAATTCAGAAATTAGTGGTTCTTTTGGATTCGCTGTTGTACATTGGTCTTCGTAAGCAAGTTCTGCCATACGATCGATTGTTGAATCAAGTACTTCTTGTGTGACACCTTGTGCTTTCAAGTTCATATCAATACCAACTTTTTGACCTAATTCAGTCACAGCTGTTGCTAAAGCTTCAACGAGTTCAGCGGTTGTTTTTCCTTTAAGCCCTAAGAATTTCGCGATATCTGCGTAATCTTGGTCTGCGCGGAAGTAATCGTATTTAGGGAACATTGCATGTTTTTGTGGGTCTTTTGCGTTATAACGGATAATATGTGGTAATAAAATCGCGTTTGTACGTCCATGAGGAATATTGTACTCGCCACCAATTTTGTGAGCGATTGAGTGACAAATTCCTAAGAAAGCATTCGCAAAAGCCATCCCAGCCATAGTTGACGCGTTATGCATTTTTTCACGAGCTTCCATATCTGGACGGTTTGTTGATGCTTCTAAGTAATCAAAGACTAATTTAATCGCTTGTAAGCTTAACCCGCGAGTGTAATCAGATGCCATTACAGAAACATAAGATTCAATTGCGTGTGTTAAAACGTCCATTCCTGTGTCAGCTGTCACAGATGCTGGTACTGATAAAACAAATTGTGGGTCAATGATTGCCACGTCTGGTGTCAATGCGTAATCTGCTAATGGGTATTTCACATGTGTTTCACTATCTGTAATAACCGCAAATGGCGTTACTTCTGAACCGGTACCTGAAGTTGTTGGGATACACACAAATTGGGTTTTTTCTGGTTTATCAATTTTGTATGTACGTTTACGAATATCTAAGAATTTTTGTTTTGCGCCAAAGAATGAAGTATCTGGGTGCTCATAGAACATCCACATGCCTTTTGCCGCGTCCATTGCAGAACCGCCACCTAAAGCGATGATTGTATCTGGTTTGAATTCCATCATCATTTTTGTTCCTTTGTAAACAGTATCTGTTGATGGGTTTGGTTCAACATCTGAGAAAACTTCAATTTGAACTGGGTCTTTACGACGTGCTAATACTTCACGAACTGTATCTGCATAGCCAAATTGAACCATACCTGGGTCACAAACAATCATGACACGTTTCAAGTTTTCCATTTTTTCTAAGTACAATAAAGAGTTCTTTTCAAAGTAAATTTTAGAAGGTAATTTGAACCATTGCATGTTATTTCTCCGTTTCGCTAAAGTTTTCACGTTGATTAAGTTAATCGCTGATACGTTACGTGATACAGAGTTTTTACCGTAAGATCCACAACCTAAAGTTAATGAAGGAATCATTTCGTTATAGATATTACCAATTCCGCCTTCAGCTGATGGTGTATTAACTAAGACACGACAAGCTTTCATGCGTAAACCAAAGCGAATTTGTAAATCTTCATCTTCAGAGTGGATGACTGCTGTATGACCTAAGCCACCTAAGTTTAGCATTGCTTCACATAGCTCTAAACCATGTTCCGTGTTGTTTGCTTTCATCATTGCTAAAACTGGTGATAATTTTTCACGAGATAGTGGGTATTCTGCCCCAACGCCTTCTAATTCGGCGACTAACATCTTGGTGCCTTCAGGTACTTTAATGCCAGCTAGTTCAGCAATTTTTGTTGCAGGCATTCCAACGATTGCTGGATTAACTGCATATTTGCCTTCGTTCATTACGGCATCTTCTAATTTTTGTAATTCTGCTGGTTTTACAAAGTAAACTTGGTGCGCTTGGAATTCAGCTTTCACTGCTGCATAAATTTCTTTATCAACAATCACCGCTTGTTCAGAAGCACAAATCATACCGTTATCAAATGTTTTTGAAACGATTAAGTCATTGACTGCACGTTTGATTTTCGCTGTTTTTTCGATATAAGCCGGTACGTTACCAGGTCCTACCCCTAAAGCTGGTTTCCCAGTTGAGTAAGCAGATTTAACCATCGCTGCACCACCAGTTGCTAAAACAATCGCAACACCTGGGTGATTCATTAAACCTTGCGTTGCTTCAATTGATGGATATTCAATCCATTGTACACAGTTTTCAGGAGCACCTGCTGCAACGGCTGCATCACGAACAACACGTGCTGCTTCTGCTGAACATTTTTGTGCACTTGGGTGGAAAGCAAAAATAATTGGGTTACGTGTTTTCAAAGCAATCATCGCTTTAAAGATTGTTGTTGAAGTTGGGTTTGTTGTTGGTGTTACCCCACAAACAACGCCCACTGGCTCAGCAATTTCGATTAAACCTTTTTGTTTATCTTCGTTAATCACACCGACTGTTTTGTCGTGCTTGATGCTGTTCCAAATATATTCAGATGCATACATATTTTTAATTGCTTTATCTTCATAAATTCCGCGGCCTGTTTCTTCAACAGCCATTTTTGCTAGAGGCATGTGTTCGTTTAAAGCAGCCATCGCCATTTCATGTACAATGTGGTCTACTTGTTCTTGCGTAAAGTTTTCCATTGCTTTTAACGCAACGTTTCCTTTTGCCGCTAAATCGTCGATCATTACTGAAACATCAATTGTTGCTACTTCTTTTTCTACTGTTTTACTCATGATGATCCTCCTAAAAATTGGATAATTTTATTTGTTAACTACTTCACACATAGAATGATACACTATTTTTTTTCGTTTGTAAATACTTTTCTGTGATTTCATTCACAACTTTTCATTTTTTATTC
>CAYNOA010000044.1:0-12397 GCA_964398695.1 uncultured Enterococcus sp.
AGGTATTTGCAAAAGTAGCGACAGTAATCGCCAATCATTTTGAAATAGATGCGGACAAAGTTACCGATACAATGAGGATTAAAGAAGATTTAAACGCTGACTCCATCAGTGTAATGGAATTTGTCTTGGAGTTAGAAGAAGAGTTCTCGACTGAGATTTCAGATGAAGATGCTGAGAACATCCAAACCGTCGGTGGAGCGGTTGATTTTATCGTTAGTCATTTTGCATAGTAAAAAGGAGTGGATGAAGCAAACTCGTTCATTCCTTTTTTTTTCGTCAAAAAGGCTCTTTACTTCAAGTCAACCGCTTAATGAAAATGAAGTTCAAAGGAAAGTAAAGATAATCTAAGTTTTTAGGAGTGGTTATTTCATAATTGTTGAAAAACCGATATAATAGAAGGGTGTGAATCTATAACAAAGGAATGGATAAAATGGATCATGTATTACTAAAAGAATTAAAAGAAAAATTTAATCTCGTTTTTCATGACGTAGACTTGTTGGGACAAGCTTTTACCCATTCATCTTATGTGAATGAGCATCGTTACTTGCAACTTTCTGATAATGAGCGCTTAGAATTTTTAGGCGATGCGGTATTGGAACTGGCTGTTTCAAAATTTTTATACCGAGAATACCCAAAAGTTCCTGAAGGGAAATTAACGAAATTACGCGCAGCCATTGTTTGTGAAGAAAGTTTAGCCAAGTTCGCCAAAGAATGTCGCTTTGATCAGTCGATTCGACTAGGAAAAGGAGAAGAACATTCTGGTGGGAGAAATCGTCCAGCCTTATTATGTGATTTATTTGAAGCATTTTTAGGTGCTTTGTATTTGGATCAAGGTTATGAAGCTGTTGAAACTTTTTTAGAAAAAGTAATTTTCCCCAAAATTTTAGCAGGTGCTTTTTCACATGAGATGGATCATAAAACACGCTTGCAAGAAGTTTTGCAACGATCAGGTGATGTGTTGATTGATTATCGTCTAATCAAAGAAGAAGGCCCGGCCCATGAACGCCAATTTTGGACACAAGTCTACTTTAATGGTGAGAAGATTGGTGAAGGGCAAGGGAAATCGAAAAAATTAGCTGAACAAGCGGCCGCTGCCAATGCTTTGAATCAGTTACTAGATTAAGAGAGGGTTTAGCGTGTACTTAAAACGAATTGAACTAGCGGGCTTCAAATCTTTTGCGAATCGAACCGCCATTGATTTTGAAAAAAGTGTGACCGCCATTGTCGGCCCAAATGGCAGTGGTAAAAGTTACCGAAGCGATTCGCTGGGTGCTCGGCGAACAAAGTGCAAAAAGCTTACGCGGTGGGAAAATGCCGGATATTATTTTTGCCGGTTCAGAAGTGCGCAAAGCACTCAATATTGCGGAAGTAACGATTGTATTAGACAATCAAGATCATTATTTACCGTTAGATTTTGAAGAGGTCAGTGTAACGAGACGAGTTTCTCGCTCAGGTGATAGTGATTATTTTTTAAATAAACAAGCGTGTCGCCTAAAAGACATTCAAGAGTTATTTATGGATTCTGGTTTAGGGAAAGAGTCCTTTTCGATTATTTCGCAAGGGAAAGTTGAAGCCATTTTTAGTAGCAAACCAGAAGACCGCCGGGGCATTTTTGAAGAAGCGGCTGGGGTCTTAAAATATAAACAACGGAAGAAACAAGCGGAACAAAAACTTTTTGAAACGCAAGATAACTTAAATCGCGTTCAAGATATTATTTATGAATTAGAAGAGCAATTGGCCCCTTTAAAAATACAAAGTGAAGAAGCCCAACAATATTTAACGTTACAAGAAACGTTTACAAAAAAAGACGCGGCGTACGTTATGACGGAAATTACCCAAACAAAAGCGGCATTCGACGAGCTTTCCCAAACCTTAACACAAAAGAAACGCCAGCTTAAACAACGTAGCCAACAAATGAAAGTCGAAGAAGCAAAAGTAGAAAAGCTGCGCCAAGAGCGTCATCAACAAGATGAAACATTGGAGCAGTTAAACGCGCGTCAATTGCAAGTGGTTGAAGAATTAAAACAAATGCAAGGGCAACAGGCTGTTTTAGCAGAAAGAGCCAAACATGCACAAAAAAGTACGTCGCAATACCAAGAGAACTTACTGGAAATGGCGGAGAAATTAGCAGATTTAACGCATGAAAAACAAGGGAAAATAGCGCTTTTGTCCCAAAAAAATGGGGACATTCAAAAAATTGAGAAAGACTTACGTGAACAAGAGGCTAGTTTACAAAAATATCAAAAAAATGCCAAAGAATTAATTGAAGAATTACGCGGTCAATACGTTGATTTCATGCAACAGCAAGCCAACTTAGGCAATGACCTCAAATATTTGGAACGGCAGTATCAACAAGAAACAGCGCAGAATAAACATTTGTTAACGAAACAAACCAATTTAGTCGCCGAACAAGCCGAAAAAGAAGCGCAACTAGCTGAAATGACGGCCGCCTTAACCAAAAAACAAGCGACTTTAACCAAACAGCGCACACAGTACCAACAAGAGCAAACGCGTTTTAAAGAATACCAAAGTCAGTTTGAACAAAACCAAAGAAAAATGTATCAATTAATGAAAGAATTGCAACAAGTCAAAGCACGAAAGAAGAGCTTGCAAGACATTCAAGATAACTATACCGGTTTTTACCAAGGAACACGGACGATTTTGCAAAACCGAGCAGAACTAACCGGGATTGTTGGGGCGGTGGCGGAGTTGGTTCAAGTCCCGCCAATGTATGCCTTAGCCATTGAAACGGCCCTCGGAGCGGCCGCGCAACATCTAATTGTCGAAACAGAAAAAGATGCACGCGCGGGGATTCAATTTTTAAAACGCAGACAAGGGGGGCGGGGCACCTTCTTGCCTTTAACGACGATTCATGCGCGACAAATTCCTGCGTCGGTTATTCAACAAGCGCAACAAGTCGCAGGCTTTATTGGCGTGGCAAATGAATTGGTTCAATTTGAACAAAAGATTCAGGCCATCATGGGCAACTTGTTAGGCAATACCTTGATTACGGAAGATTTAGAAAGTGGGAATTTACTCGCCCGCAAATTGCAATATCGGTACCGCATCGTGTCTTTAGAAGGAGACGTCATGCATGCAGGTGGCTCAATGACTGGTGGTGCGACTAAAAAGGGCAATCAAGGCAACTTATTTAGCCAAAGCCATGAACTACAAGAATTAACGGAGACTACGCAAAAATTAGACCAGCGTCTCTTGGTGATTGAAAAACAAGTTCAACATTTTGAGCAAGCGATGAAAGCAAGCCAAGAGCTACTAGAAGAAATGCGTGAAAAGGGCGAAACGCAAAAAGCGCTGGAACAAGAATTACGTTTAAAACAAGCGCATTTAACCGAAGAAGTGGCTCGCTTTGCCAAAGAATTGCGGGTCTTGCAGTATGAAAATCAAGATTTACAAGAATTTTTAGCGACGTACGATGAAAAGAAAACCGAAATGGTTGAACAACAACAAAGGGTCAGCGAAAAACTCAATGCGCTTGATCAAGAAATCAAAAGTTTAACGACGCAAGAAGATAGCTTGGCTCAAAGACGGGAAGTTTTAAGTGAGCAAGTAGCAGCAGGCAAAGCAAAACTCGCTGTCTCAAAAGAACAAGCCTTGCATCTCCGTGAGCAAATTACTAGTTTAAATACGACAATCCATGAATCGCAAGAACGCCAGCAAGTCATTGAGCAACATTTAGCGATGCTTTCAAGTGATGCTTTTGACCAAGACTTTTCTGAAGAAGAATTAAAAGAAAAAATTGCGCAACTGGAACAAGAAAAACAAGCCTTGCTCGTCACGCTACAAGAAAATCGGGAAGCCCGAGCCTTGTTGCAAGCAAGTATTCGTCAAAAAGAGCAGTGGTTAAGCCAAGAAAACGAAAGCCAACAAAGTTTACTAAGTGCGTTAACGCATTTAGAAGTCGATTACAGTCGGGCGAACGATTTATTAGATCAACGCTTGCAATATTTACAAGAAACCTATCAATTAACTTATGAAGGCGCGTGTCAAAAATACGCCCCGATTACCGAAATCGCACAAGTCAAAGAACAATTGCAGACGTTACGTCGCCAAATGAGCGCACTTGAGCCGGTTAATTTACAAGCAATTGAACAATTTGACCTCGTGAAAGAACGATACGATTTCTTATCTAGTCAACAAAATGATTTGTTATCGGCAAAAGACCAATTGTTTGAAACGATGTCTGAAATGGACGAAGAAGTCAAAATGCGTTTCAAAGAAGTCTTTGATGGGATTTGTCAACAGTTTAAAATCGTCTTCCCCAACATGTTTGGTGGCGGGCGGGCAGAATTGATTTTGACTAACCCAGATGATTTATTAAATACCGGAATTGAAATCGAAGCGCAACCGCCAGGTAAAAAACTGCAAAATTTAAGCTTGCTTTCTGGTGGTGAACGGGCATTGACGGCGATTGCGTTACTTTTTTCGATTATTAAAGTACGGCCAGTTCCATTTTGTGTGCTTGATGAGGTGGAAGCCGCGTTAGATGAAGCGAACGTTTTACGTTTTGGTCATTATTTACAGACTTTCCAAACCGATACCCAATTTATTGTCGTCACTCACCGCAAAGGAACAATGGAAGCGGCCAATGTCTTATATGGCGTGGCGATGGAAGAATCGGGTGTATCAAAAATTGTTTCTGTCCACTTAGAGCAAGTTGCCCAAGATGGCAAAATATCTGTTTAACAAGGAGAAAAGCATGATTAAACTCGTAGCAATTGATTTAGATGGAACACTTTTAAATAACCAAAAAGAAATTAGTCCACGTAACCATGCCGCTATTGCTAAAGCCAAAGCCCAAGGGATTAAAGTTGTGATTTGTACTGGGCGCCCGCTTGAAGCCATTCACCCTTTTTTAGCGCAATTAAATTTAGAAGAGCCGGGTGATTATAGCATTACTTTCAATGGTGGTTTTGTTCAAAAAAATGATACTGGGGAAATTTTAGAGAAAAAAGTTTTAACGAGTGAGCAAGTGGAAGAGTTGATTACGCTAGCACAAACAATCGATATGCCGCTTGATTTATTATCAGGAGGCAATGTCTACACTCTCCCAACTTCGGCGCAACACCTTTCTTTATATCCAGAAATTAACCCATTATTAACGCATATCCCAACCCCGCTGGCAGATTTAGATTGGCAAAGACCATATAACAAAGCGGTGATTGGTTATGAACAACAATTCCTTGATCAAAAAATGACAGAAATTCCAGCGGTATTTAAAGAAATGTATGAAGTGATTAAGAGCCGCGCCGTTTTACTGGAGTTTATGCCAAAAGGGGTCACGAAAGCATATGGCTTGTCGTTATTAGCCAAAGATTTAGGCCTTCAGCCAACTGAAATTATGAGTATTGGTGATGAGGAAAATGATTTACCAATGATTGAATATGCTGGAATCGGTGTAGCGATGGCGAATGCGGTTGATCCAGTCAAGGCCGTGGCCAATGTCATTACTGCTTCGAATGAAGAAGATGGCGTCGCGCAAGTCATTGAAAAATATTTATTGAAATAAGGAGGCGTTTGTTCGTGGGATTATTCGATAAAATCAAAAAAGCATTTATCAAAGAAAAAGAAGAACCATCCGTTGTTGAAGAACAATCGATGGTCGAAGAATCAGAACTAGTAGAAGAACAAGAGGATACGACTTCGTTGCTTGATAAAGTAAGCACTGCGGAAGTGCTGCCGGACACGGTCGAAGAAACAAAGATAGTATCGGCATTCGAAGAAGCGGCCCCTACTTTAGACGAAGGTGCGTTAGACGAAGATACGTTAGATGCAGAACAGCTAGATGAAACAACCAGTCTACTTGAAACAAGGCCAGAGCCTGAAAGGGTTGAAGAATCAACGGAAATCGAGTCAGCCCGACCGATTGTTGAAGAAATGCAAGCGCCAAACGTTCAAAGTACGCAGAATAAATACGATAAAGGGTTAGAAAAAACTCGAAAAACTTTTAAAGAACGAATGAATGAATTGTTCGCAAATTTTCGGACGGTCGATGAAGACTTTTTTGAAGAAGTCGAAGAAACCTTAATTGGCGCCGATGTTGGTTTTGAAACATCGATGCAAATTGCAGAAGCTTTGCGTCAAGAAGTTAAATTAAAAAATCTAAAAAAACCAGCAGCTGTTCAAAATGCCATCATTGAAAAAATGGTTGATCTTTATGAAGCGCAAGGGTTAAATGAAAACCACGCGTTGAATATCCAACCGAATCAATTAACGGTAATGCTTTTTGTGGGGGTCAATGGAGTTGGGAAAACAACAAGTATTGGGAAATTGGCCAACCAATACCGTCTAGCCGGCAAAAAGGTCTTACTTGCTGCTGCCGATACTTTCCGTGCGGGGGCGATTGATCAATTAGTTGTTTGGGGTGAACGCGCACAAGTGGAAGTCGTTCGAGGCAAAGCTGGGGGCGATCCTGCAGCCGTCGTTTTTGATGCGTTAGAAAAAGCCAAAGAACAACAAGCCGATATTTTATTAGTCGATACGGCTGGGCGTTTGCAAAATAAAGTGAATTTAATGAATGAATTGGATAAGATTAAACGTGTGATTCAGCGTGAAGTGCCAGACGCACCTCATGAAGTGCTATTAGTTGTTGATGCAACAACGGGGCAAAATGCGATGATTCAAGCCAAGCAATTTAAAGAAACAACGGACGTAACTGGGTTGGTGTTAACTAAACTCGATGGGACGGCTAAAGGTGGGATTGTGATTGCGATTCGCAATGAATTGCATTTGCCAGTCAAGTTAGTCGGTTTAGGTGAAGGCATCAACGACCTTGAAATTTTCAACCCAAATGATTTTGTAATGGGGCTCTTTAAAGGCTTGTTAGAAGAAGAATAAGGGAAAATAAAATGAAGTACCCGGAGAAAATGCGAAGCTTAGTCCGCGCTTTCTCCAGGTGCTTTTTTGTAACACTCATTAAATATCGAGCCAAACTTCTTTTAGCAAACAAATATCGTAACTTTTTAAATGATATTTGCTATAATGTGAATGATTACATTTGAAAAGAGGCGTGACATTATGGAATTCAAAACCCTCCTAGAAAATAAGGAGTTGCAACCATATTTATTAAAAGCGCGTTACGGCATTGAACGAGAAGGCCAACGTGTAACTTTAACTGGGGATTTAGTCGACACTCCTCATCCAGCGCGTTTAGGCAATCGCCAATACCACCCCTATATTCAAACCGATTTTGCGGAAACGCAAATGGAATTGATTACACCCGTGGCTGAAAGCATTCCGGAGTTATTTCAATATTTAACGGGCATCCATGACGTAGCTTATCGTTCGATGGATGAAAATGAAATGTTGTGGCCGCTCAGTATGCCACCAGCATTACCGGAAAAAGAAGAAGACATTCTAATTGCGAAATTGGATGCCTTTGAAGACGTGTTGTATCGCCGTTATTTAGCGAAAACTTATGGCCGTCGCAAACAAATGGTGAGTGGGATTCATTTTAATTTTGAGTTTAGCGATGAGTTGTTGCAAAAGATGTTTTCAATGCAAAGAGAAATTTTAGATTACCATCAATTTAAAACCGAAGTCTATTTAAAAGTTACTCGTAATTATTTGCATTACAGCTGGCTAGTGACCTATTTGTTTGGTGCGACCCCAGTCAGTGAAGCGCGTTATTTTGAAGGTGGTCAACGACCGAAAGAACCCGTTCGTAGCATTCGTAATAGCTCCTATGGGTATAAAAATCACGAAGACGTGCAAGTTTCTTATTGTGATATGGATACTTATTTAGCCGATATCACCCGGATGGTAGAAGAGGGCAAGTTGTCAGAAGAAAAAGAATTTTACTCAGCGGTCCGATTGCGCGGGGGCAAAAGAGTAGCGGATTTAGCCAAAGATGGGATTCGTTATATTGAATTGCGAAATCTAGATTTGCATCCTTTTGCAGCTTGTGGCATTAGCCTTGAACAAGTAGAATTTTTACATTTCTTTTTACTATTTTTACTATGGCAAGAAGAAGGTCCCGTTTTAGATGAGTGGGTCGAAAGTGGTTTGCAAAAAAATGAGTGGGTGGCGCTCGAACATCCTTTAGAAAAGACGAAATATGCGAAAGAGGCCCACGAATTATTCCATGAGATGATTGATTTTGCCCAGAAACAAGACTTATCCCTTTCAAAAGACTTATTGCCTAAATTATTACAAGCCGTAAAGCATCCGGAAGAAACGCTAGCCGCACAATTATATTTAGCCAGTCAAAAAACGAGTCAAAAAGACGTGGCCGTTCAAATTGCTTTAGAAAACCACCGAAAACGTTGGGCAAAACCCTACCAACTGGCAGGTTTTGAAGTACTAGAGCTTTCGACGCAAATTTTGATTTTTGATGCAATTCAAAAAGGCATCGGAGTCGAGGTACTTGACGCGCAAGATCAATTTCTACAATTAACGGTTGGTGAACATACCGAATATGTGAAAAATGGCAATATGACTAGTCAAGACAATTATATCGTGCCTTTATTAATGGCCAATAAAACCGTAACCAAAAAAGTTTTAGGCAAAGCTGGTTTTCGTGTGCCAAGAGGCCGCGAATTTCATCAGGTGGAAGAAGCATTGGCAAGTTATCGAGAATTTGAGAAACAAGGCTTTGTCGTCAAACCTAAATCAACGAATTATGGTCTGGGGATTTCGATTTTTAAAGAAGGGGCCAGTCTGAGCGACTACCAAACGGCCTTAGAAATTGCCTTTAAAGAAGACGAGGCCGTTTTAGTGGAAGAGTTTTTAGTTGGAACGGAATACCGCTTTTTTGTCGTTGATGGGCAGACCCAAGCCATTCTTTTACGCGTGCCAGCCAACGTAAAAGGCGATGGTGTTCATACAATTGAGGAATTGGTCGCGCAAAAAAACACCGATCCTTTACGTGGGACACATCATCGGACACCTTTAGAAAAAATTCAATTGGGTGAAATTGAACAATTAGCTTTAAAAGAACAAGGGTACCAAATCACATCGATTCCTAAAAAGGATGAAGTGGTTTACTTAAGAGAAAACTCGAATATTAGTAGCGGGGGCGACTCGATTGATATGACCGATGCTTTTGGTCAAGATTATAAAGAGATTGCTGAAAATGCCGTCAAAGCATTGGGCGCAGTAATTTGTGGCATTGATTTAATCATCCCTGATTATTTGCAACCTGCCGATGGACCAGGTGCTTATGGGATTATTGAAGCCAACTTTAACCCAGCCATGATGATTCACACCTATCCTTATCAAGGACAAGGCCGGCGTTTAACGATGACCATCTTAGAATTATTATTTCCAGAAATGTTTGCTTAAAATCAAAAGATGGGACGGTGACCAAAGGCGGCCACCGTCCCATCTTTACGCACAACTAGTCAACTAGTGTGGCAAAAGTCGCTTTTTCGAAAAATAAACCAAAAAGAACAAGATTACTTTTAGCTTTATGAATGAAGTTAAAACTGATCACTAGCCATGGTTTGTTTCGTGTAATCGACTTGTAGGCCGGTTACGCCTTCCCACCAATCTTTCATCTCTTGTTCATAAGTGGTGGGGAATTTTTGGCTAATCTCAAGCAAAGTTTGATGATGGATTTTTGCATAGGAGTAATTCAAAGCTAAGTTGTATTTTAATTCACGAAGTAGACTATAATACTGGAACATTAAAAAATTCATCTCATCAGGATCTTCTTCCCATAAAACTTTCGGTGCGCGGTCAAAGATGAAGCCTAAACTACGCATCATAAACATCACCCCATCGAGGGAATCGCTCTCAATCGTGGCGGTGTCTTTTAAAATATCAATATGAGTGTCTAGCGCATCAATGAGTTCTTTTTTTAAGTTTAAATAGTTTGTCATTTTAAAAACCCCTTCCTTTTTTTAAATCAAACTAAAAGAGCTTTTTCCAAAAACTCTTTTTTGGTTCCGGTGAACGTTCTTTACTTAAAGTAATCGACGGCTTATCTTTAAGAGGAGTCAATTGCTTTTCAATATCGATTTCTTCTTGATTGACGGCTTCATTGGCCACGATGAGTAACCCAATTTGGTCATGGTCACAATTAAGATTCGTTGTGACAATGGTGAAAGGTATTTGGTTTTTTGCGGCAATTTGAATATAAGTACTTTGAATCAAAGGTGATAAACAACCGTTAATCAAGATGGAAGTTTTTGGATAGTTTAAACTCAAGCGACTAAAAGCTTCCTGCAACTTTTTTTGTTTCATTTGTGCAATCGTCATGCTTAAATAACAGCGCTCACGAAAGGTCCCTAAGTATTTCCTTTGTTCATCGGGATTCACCATGGGGATACCGCTCGTCGATTGTTCAAGGCGTTGTTGTAAATTTTCAGGCATAAAAATCCTCCAAAAGTATGATTGAAACTATTATAGCACACAAGCTAAAAGGAAAAAAATAATAACCCGATTCGACCAAAATCGCGCAGCAGAATTTTTGTGTTTTCACACCTTTATAAAATCTTAAGCGCAGCTGAAGCTTCTTTTCGTGAATTAATCCGAAAAAAGCAGTACACTAAAAGTAGAAAGAAAAAAGGGGGAAACGGCCATGAAATTAAGTTTTACGAAAGAAGCACAAGCCGTGATTTTAGCTAAACACCAGTCAGGAGATGTCATCCTTTTAGATTATGAAGATGCGATTGGTCCATTTACCAAATCAGCGGTTTCTTGTCAGTTATATCCAAGCTTTCGTTTGTTATTAGTCCCAAAAGAATTTCCCAAAGCACAATTAGTGGATTATGATGATGCAATTGAAACAGAATTAGGGATTGTTTCGGTAAAAAAACGCTCTGAGATGTTATTAGATGATGCGATTGAAATTATGGTTGAACCGGCCTATCAACGCTTACAAATTCGTTCAAATAGTGGCGTAATTGCAGCGAACATCCCCTTATTAAGAATGGATGTCTAAATTGTTTCGTTATAGGAGTGAAAGTTTTGGGAAAACTCGCCGTCATTAGTGACCTACATGTTGATATTAATCGTCTGTCCCCCATTGAACTGAGGGTGTTTTGGCAATATTTAAAGCAGGCGCAAGTCACGCATTTGCATCTGGCTGGTGATATTGCCAATAACCCACAAAAAACCCAAGCCGTCGTTGCTTATTTTCAGCAATATTTACCGACAACCTATCATTGGGGCAATCATGAGATGGTTGGATTGAATGGCGAAACAGAAATTGAAGCTTTTACTGATCGCGCTTTTTTGAATTTTAAAAGCATCCCGCTCAATCAAGAGACGCTTTTATTTGGGGTGAATGGTTGGTACGATTATCGTTTTTCAGATTTAAAAGAAGAAACGAAAATTCGCCAACTCAAAGAATTATTTTGGTTTGATCGGAATATTGCTCGTTTTGGTAGCGATCCGCAAGTCAGTGCGCAAATTAATCAACGTTTACGCCAAACCTTAAAACAGCTACCAACAGAAAAAAAGATTATTTTAAGTACGCACTTTGTCCCTAAAAGAGAATTTATTGTCTTTCAAACGGGGGAACATGCACGTTGGAATCAATTAAATGCCTTTTTAGGTTCAGAAGGTTTTGGAGAAGTATTGGATGAGTTTCCGCAAATTCAACACGTCATCTTTGGGCATACGCATCGGCGTTTTGAACCTAAAAGAATTAACCAAACCTGGTATCATTGTCGCCCATTTGGTTATTATTATGAATGGCAATTGACCCGCCAGTTTGTTTTTGAACGGCAACTTGCTCAAAAATATCGACCGACAAAATTAAAAGGCGTTTTAAAAAAACACCAACGAGCCTTTGATGATTATAAAAAAATTCATTTATTAAATGAATTTCAACAAGGAATCACCTTGCTCGATTATTAAACTTGAAAAACCCTTGGAAGGGCTGCGCTACTTGTTAAGTGAATCGGGAAACAGCATCAATTTTCTTAAGAACTATCGGCTAACTTTTGGCAGGTAGTTCTTTTTCTTTGTATTTCTTAGGAAACCATTGAGATTTTTTAATCGATTTCTCTTTAAATGTGAAAAAAACATGGAAATGAAATAACTGTTATTCTAATCTATTTATAAGTAGGGAAATCAAATATTAAAGGAGAATCTTTGCTTCGTTTAGACGAAAAAAAGACAAAATTCAACCGAAGAATGGAAAAATGACTAGAAAATAAAATAATTTTTTTCAAAATGAAAGGTTGATAAATCAAGATTTAATCAATCTATTTTCATAATCAGCCTTTTTTTGTAATTAATTATTAAAAAAAGCGTTGACGAATAAATAAAAATCAGTTATTATTTTCTCATGCTTATCTAATTTTTCTGATAATTCAAATATTCAAATAATTCGGATTTGAAAAAACATTAGGTAAAGTAACAAAAGGGAAAATGGAGGAGTATACATGAAAGTAAGTAAGGTTTTAGCAACTGTATTGGTTAGTACATT
>CAYNOA010000045.1:0-986 GCA_964398695.1 uncultured Enterococcus sp.
CAAACCTGCCTCTTCTAAATAAATGTCAATTTGACTACTACCGGCATCCAGGGCGTTTTCAATTAACTCTTTGACGACGGAAGCCGGACGTTCCACCACTTCCCCCGCAGCAATCTGGTTGGCCAAACTCTCTGAAAGCTCTTGAATTTTCCCCATCGTCTAACCTTCTTTCTTTATCTGACTTTTTTTTGTAATTGGTGTAGGGCGTTTAAAGCGTCCAGTGGCGTCATTTCCAGTACGTTTAAAGCCTTCAACTCACTTAATGCTGCGCGTTCGGCTTCATTGCTTTCGCTAAATAACGACAATTGTTCCGCTTCTTGTACGACTTTGGCTACTTGTTCGCCATTTTCTAACGCCACGAGTAAATAATCCGCCCGTTCTAACAAACTTTTTGGTAGTCCGGCAATTTTAGCCACGTGGATACCATAACTTTTATCCGCTGGTCCGGTCATCATTTTATGTAAAAAGACGACTTCTCCCTCTTGTTCAACCGCCCCGACATGAATGTTGCGTAAATGCGCTAACTCATTTTCTAAAGGCGTCAACTCATGATAATGGGTGGAAAATAGGGTTTTGGCTTTGACGTTTTGATGAATATATTCAATAATCGCCTGTGCTAAAGCCATCCCATCATAAGTGGCGGTCCCGCGACCTAACTCATCAAATAAAATTAAACTATTTGGCGTCGCCTGTTGCAAAGCTTGGTTGGCTTCCATCATCTCCACCATAAAAGTACTTTGACCTGCAATCAAATCATCACTTGCACCAATTCGTGTAAAGATTCGGTCAAATACTGGTAAATCAGCACTTTTTGCTGGAATAAAGCAACCCATTTGCGCCATAATCACCGTTAAAGCTAATTGACGCATATAAGTACTTTTTCCAGACATATTCGGGCCCGTAATGAGTAAAATCAGCGTTTGCGCATCCATTTCAATTGAATTTGGAATATATTCTTGGTGACCGAGCACTTTTTCAACGACTGG